>PLST01000143.1:0-2859 GCA_003164255.1 Acidobacteriaceae bacterium
ACGGTGCAGGTGGTGCCGATGCAGAGGCCGGTGAAGCGGTAAAGACAGGGACTTTGGGACTAAGGGACTAACGCAATGTACCCTTGGATCTGAAGCAGTAACGGCTGGATTTCTTGATTCGTTTACTTTTGCGGCGGCTTCCGACTGCTTCGCTGTTCGCCGTAACCGACCCAATGAGAGCCTTTACAGCCGTGAGTTAAAGACTCAGATAGCCTATATTCAACGGCCAGATCCTTATCCTTCAGGAAAATCACGTTGTCCACGACTAAGCGGCCGTTTTCCTGCACCACAACTACCGCCACGCGCCAGATCTCTTTGTCGGGCGGCTCCTCCCACGTGAGCCTCACAACCACTTGAAACGAGCCATCCTTCTCCGATTCCGTTCTCTCAATTTCGAAGGACCGCGGATTTGCTCGCTCGCTGCCGCCGGTGAAAAGCCCATCCTCAAACCAACCGAAATCTGGTTTCAAGTGCGGCTCTGGGTGCTGCCGAATCCAATCTTCAAAACAAGCGTCAGCTAAATCGAACCGGTGCAACAGTCCTTTACTTAGATACGGCGCAAAAATCTTCTTGTCCTCGCCCTCAGGAGTGCCGAGCGGATGACGAGCCAGCACCTGCGTATAGAAGCTCCGGACAAGCGGCTCGGGTAGATTGGGCAAGTCAGATGTATTGCCGAGAGGGGCGGCCTGGCCGTGAGCCAATGTCGTCGCGAGCAGCGGAAGGAGTATGTACCGTGGAAGATTCATTTCGTCACCTCACTACCAACGCTCACCACGGGCTGGTGCGGAGCGCAATTACGGCACGGTGAATGGCCGCATGCCGTCCCATGGGAAGAGGCCGGTGGGGTTGGTGGCTGTCGAGGGCTGCTCGCGGAATAGGAAGCGGACGAAGAAGCCGACCGAGGTGGAAGTGTAGTCGCGGGAGTTGTTGGCCGCGAGGTAGCCGCCGACGAACCAGTGGGGGCTGAACTGATAGGCTACCTGGCTGCGAATGTCGTAGTTGCCGCTCACTGTGGTGACGTCGGGCAGCCTGGGGTTGTTTTGCGCGATCTCAAGCGGCTTGTCACCGGCCAGCGGCCAGAGCGGCGCGGAATTCTCCTGGAACCCCTGGGCGCCGACCGCGCCTACGACGTTGTAGTGCCAACGATTGATGTAGTGGCCTTCCCAGGTGAAGGGCACGTTGGCGAGGAAGTATCCCTGCGGGCTGAAGTAGCCGCCCATGCCGTGGGTGAAGGCGTTCTGGTTGTTCGCATAGCGCATGGCGAAGAAGTTGGCGCCGACGCTGAGCGCGCCGTACTCGGGCGAAGTGAAGACGCGCCAGTAAGCGCCGCCGTTGCCATCGATGCGATTGTTGTTGAGGACGTGGTAGCCGGTGATGTACTGGCCCCCGGCGTTGAAGTAGTAGCCCGACTGCTCATCGCCGTGCGCGAACTGCACCTGGCCCTGGTTCGCGACCACTCCGCCCCAGATGGGGCCGGGGCTGCTGAGGTTGGCCAGGCCAGGATCGCGAAGACCCGCATAGGAGAGTTGCGAATCCTTGATGGAGTCGCGGGTGAGCGAGAAGGTGAAGGGTCCGTTGCTCGGCTTCCAGACGAGACGCCCTGTGAAGTTGGCGACGAGGAAGTTGTAGGGCGTGTAGCCGCCCGCGATGGCGAAGTGGGGGAAGGCCAACTGCAGCTCGCCGCCGATGCCGACTGCATTTTGCTGCGCGGGCGGTATGACGTTGGTGGCGGTGAGCGTGCCGATGGGCTCGGGAATGGCGGTGAGCGCGCTGCCGGAGACGGTGGACTCAAGAACGGAGATGACGGCTGTGCCGTCAGCCTGGCCGGAGTCGAGGAAGACGGGCCGCGCGATGGCGGTGATGCGCGCGCTATAGCCGAGATGCGCAGAGGCTTCGAACGGCGCCTCGATGGCGGCGAGTTGGCTGTAACCGAGAGCGCCGGTTCGGTAGTTGAGCACGGTGCTGCCGCCNNCGAGCTCCTGGTCGCTGAGGCCAGTTGAGGTGGTGGATTCCGAAGAAGGCTCTTGCGGCGCGGGCGCGGGTTGCTGGGGCTGCTGGGCCTCTGCTGGAGGCGCGGTTTCGATGGGAGGAGGAGCAGCTTCGAGCGGCGGATTGCTGGTGCCGGTAGTCTGTGCTTGCTGACTCTTCTTTCGCTTGTGGTGAGTGGTTGCGCCGGCTTGGGGCTTGGCCGGAGGCTGCTGTGGCGTGGCTTGAGGCTGCTGTTGCGGCGTCTGCTGCTGCGGTGCGGAGTAGGCGCCCGTCGCAGCTTCCTGCGCGGATGGCGTGTACTGGGCGGTGTTGTAGGCGCCCTGACTGGCGTTGTTTGAAGGCGGCGCTTGAACCGCAGGTATGGGTGCGACCGGCGCATTGGGGACGTTGTGAATGACGGTTGCCGAGCGTTGAGTGAGCTGACTGTCGGTCTGCTCGGCGATGAGGGCTTGCGTCTGCGCGGCAGTAGGACCCATGGGCTCGGACGTAATGCGGGGGCGAGCAGGCGGAGTTTCCGGCGCGGCGTTCTTCGATGTCAGCGGCGGGAGGCTTGGATTCCCGGCACTGTCCGTGGTGCTGATGGTTTCTTCAGTGGGCGGGAGTTGAACTCGGCCTGTTAAGGGCGGTTGCGCATTGCTCTGCTCGACGAATGCGGGGNNCTGGGCGGAAGCGGAAGCGGTTCAGTAGACGGCGTCGTTGCCTGCGAAGGCGGCACGATTGCCGGCCGGTTTGGCGCGAACACGGGAGCCTGCGTGGTGGGCTGCGGCTTGTAGGAAGGCAGCGGCGCGAGCTGTTCTGCTGTCGGGGCGACGTTCAGGTCGAATTGTGGATTGAGGAGATGCTTGGTGTCGCCGGGCCTGGGCGTGCGGT
>PLST01000143.1:2960-3082 GCA_003164255.1 Acidobacteriaceae bacterium
CTGGAAGTCGCCGACACTGGCGTCGCTCATGTTGAGCGACTTGAAGAGGGTGACAGCTTCCCGCGAACGGCCCACGCGCGCGTAGGCTCCGGCGACTGCGAGCCGCACGGTCATGTTATCCG
>PLST01000092.1 GCA_003164255.1 Acidobacteriaceae bacterium
AGTCGCCGACGATGGGGACGCGGAGGCCGCGTTTTTCGAGACCCTCAACGATGTGCGGCACGGCGGCGGCGGCGTCCTCGTTGTTGACGGTGACGCGCACAATCTCAGAACCGGCAAGGGCGAGGGCTGCAACCTGTTCAATGGTGGATTGCACGTCGGCCGTGTCGGTGTTGGTCATCGACTGGACGAGAACCGGGACCTCCCAGCCAACGCGCACATGGCCAATTTTTACGGTGGGGGTTTTTCTGCGATGAATCTCCGCCATGGTTCTAGTGTACCCGGAAGCGAGGCGAGCGGGTCTCTGTGGGTTCCCACCCTTGGCGCAAAAGGCCGCGCGAAGGATGGGGCACGGGCAAGTTTGTGCGGGTTCCAGCCTCGCAAGATTTTGAAAACACAGAGCGTTGGCCGCGCACCTTGCCAGGCAAGCGGGCGGTAATGAGTCCATTGGAAAAAGCGCTCCCCCAGGGGCTGGAGCCCACGGCTAGTTTGGGACCTTTTCGGCACGACTCAACAGCTTGCTGAAAAAGTTCGAAGCGAGAACGAAGTATAGCGAAAAGCATCCCTCAGCGGCTGAAGCCGGGCCATTCTGCAGGCCTTATCGGCACGGATAAATCCGTGCCCTTTCAAAGCGAGCCTCTCGATTGTGTTTTTTAGTAGGCTGTGAATTCGAGCCCTGGAAAGAAACAAGATCGTAAGTGGTGCTATCCCCGGTCCCCAAGGGCGAGGGACCGGGGGCACCCTCATCGTACGTGCTGTCCCCGGCGCTCAGCGGGCGCGGGACTCAGACGCAGGCGACTTCTTCGTAGGCCGCGGTTACGTGGATCTGCTCGCAGAGATGGCCGATGTCCATGGGTCGGCCAAAATGCCATCCCTGGGCATAGCGAACCCCGTGGTTCAAAAGGTAGTGTGCCTGCGGTTCGGTCTCCACGCCCTCAGCGACCATCTCGAGATGCAGCGAGTGGGCCATTTCGATGATGTGCAGTACAACCTGGCTGGTGGCGCCGTCGGTATTGATCGTTTCAACGAAGGTGCGATCGATTTTGAGGGTGTCGAGGGAGAGAGACTGGAGGCACGAAAGGCTGGAGTAGCCGGTACCGAAGTCGTCGATGGCCACACTGAATCCCTGGGCGCGCAGCGCATCGAGGATCTCCGCGGTCTCTGGACTCTGGAGGAAGGCGCGCTCCGTGGCTTCGATCTCGACGTTTTCGGGGCGTGCTCCGGATACGCGAAGGAACTGTTCCATGGCATCTACGGTGCGGTTGTCGCTAAGGTCTGCCGCGGAAAAGTTGACGGCGACGCAGAACTCGGGATCTATCTTGAGGAACCGTGGCAGATCGCGCGCGACCAATTCGAGGACCCGCGCCGTAATGAGTTGGATCATGCCGCACTGTTCAGCCTGAGGAATGAAGTAATCGGGGCGCATGTCGGCAGAGCGGCTTCTCCAGCGAACCAGGGCTTCGGCGCCAATAACGCGGCGTGTTTCCAACTCCACAACCGGCTGATACAGGACGTACAAACTCCCGTCCTTGAGGGCGCGACGGAGCATGGTGGGAAACGAGGAGTGCATGCGCGTAAGAAGGCTGACCGATAGGCAAAGGATGGCGCCGCAGAGAACGCCGATGGGGATGAAGAAGACGGCGAAACGGCCAACGCGCCGGTAGATATAACTCTGTGGCGTGGCCACCACAACGGCGAGGTCCCACTGCGCAGAGCGGACCCTGGAGACCAGGCATCCATTGTTCAGAATTGTGGACTGGGATCCTGGATCAATCGGTTCAAACCATTCGGAAAGAAAGTTCTGGCCCTGTGCGGCCACAAGATCGTGATTGGGTGCGGATGGAACGAATACGGCAAGCTCGACGTCCGGACCCTCGGTGGAAATGTCGAAGGCCAGGTTCGGGTCAACGATCATCGCGAATCCGCCGACGGCGATGACGTCAAGCGGATGCGAAGGTTGGGCCGCCAGGTTTTTTTGGAAGTATGTCGAGACACCGTGCTCGGTCACCAGATCCGGCTTGCCAAGAAAAACGGGATTTGTGACTCCCTGCGAGGTGCAAAGCAGGGTGTCGTGCGCGACGCGGCCGACCGCTTTCATATAGCTGGATCCAAGATCGACCTGTCGCATGAGCTTGAGGTCCTGCGGTGAGCATGGCGGGAGGTCAGCTTGCGTCAGTCTCTGCGCCGCATCCTTGAACTGGCTTGAGGTCTCTTCACTGCGGCGCAGGATGTCTTGAGCGTTGTTGAGGCTGAGCGCCTTTTCCGTCGCGCAACTTTCCCACCACGCGAGATAAGCAGAGGCCAGAACAGGCGCAAGAAAGGCTACGGATGCGATGAACAGTGCGATGCCAACCCGCGGTTTATTCGGCATGCGTCAGCCTCTTACGGATAATGGATGGGTATTACCTTGGTTACGGATTCTAGCCCAATCTAAAGGGTCATGCCATCACCCGTACGATGCAGAAGATGGGCGCAAAAGCTCCACAAAGCTGCGGTCAAGCCTGGCTGATCTCTTTGAAGGCGCGTTGATTAGGGGGCGTGCCTGCGCCCGGTGCGGTGGGAGCAACGTAGTGTCCACTTTCGATACGGCACGGGCGTGCCACCCAATCGGGCAGCCAGGGAGTGTATCCAGGCTGGACACAGGCGGGATGCGCGATTAGATCTCGATCTTCACGGGCCAGGTCTTCCAGATGTCGGCGCAGTAGTCGCGAATGGCACGATCGGAAGAGAATTTACCGATGCGCGCGACGTTGAGAATCGACATGCGCGTCCAGCGATCGGCATCCTTGAAGACCTGATCGATTTCATCCTGACAATCGATGTAGGACTGGTAGTCGGCGAAGAGCATGTAGGGGTCGCCGTTAAGAAGGGAATGCACCAGCGGGGCGAAAAGACGCCGGTCGCCGTGCGAGAACTCGCCGGCAGAGAGGGAGTCGACGATCTCGCGCAGGTGGTTGTTGGACTGGTATATGGAACGCGGGTTGTAGCCTTCGGCTCTTTTCTGTCCGGCTTCCTGAGCGGTGAGACCGAAAAGGAAGAAGTTGTCGGCGCCGACCTCCTCGCGAATCTCGATGTTGGCGCCGTCGAGGGTTCCCACGGTGAGAGCGCCATTCATGGCGAACTTCATGTTGCCGGTGCCGGAGGCTTCCTTGCCGGCCAGTGAAATCTGCTCGGAGAGATCGGCTGCCGGGTAGACCCTCTGACCCACCTTAACGTTGTAGTTAGGCAGGAAGACCACCTTCAGCCTCTCCCTTATCACTGGATCGGCATTGATCGCTTCGCCGATCGAGTGGATCAGCTTGATGATCAGTTTCGCCATGTGGTACCCGGGCGCGGCCTTGCCTCCGAAGATGAAGGTCCTGGGCACAATGTCCATCTCAGGGTTGCGCTGCAGCCGCTTGTACAGCGTCAAGATGTGGAGGATCTGCAGATGTTGCCGCTTGTACTCATGCAGTCGCTTCACCAGCACGTCGAACATGGATGCGGGATCGGTCGCGGTCCCAACGCGGTCCTGAATGTATGCCGAAAGCTCCAGCTTGTTATGGAGTTTGATCGCCTTCCACTCTTCCAGCAGCTCCGGGTCGTCCACCATCGTTTCAAGTCGCCGCAGCTTGTCTAGATCGTGTACCCAGCCCGCTCCCACCCGCGAAGTCAGCAGATGGGCCAGCCTGGGATTGCTGAGCACGATCCAACGCCGCGGCGTCACCCCATTTGTCTTATTGCTGAACTTCTCCGGCGACAGATCGTAAAAGTCGCGCAGCACGCTCTTCTTCAGCAATTCTGTGTGCAACTCCGCCACGCCGTTGATCGCATGACTGCCGAGCGCGGCCAAATGCGCCATGCGCAC
>PLST01000064.1 GCA_003164255.1 Acidobacteriaceae bacterium
GGCAGCTGATATGCGCTCCACAGAACCGGTGATCGTCACGCTGGATCGTTCATGGAGAGGAAAACCAGTTAGTGCAATGTCTGCCGAAAGCGCGCGACGGCTCGAAGAGCGGATCCAGAAGATGGACCCTGCAGAGGCGCATGCTGTCATGTTTACCCTGCGCGGAGTCACGGCGGTTAATAAGAACAATTGGCTTGAAGCGAGAGAAGACTTTCTGCAAGCTTATTCCCTCTATCCGGCGAGCGCATTTTCGCTTAACAACCGCGGGTACGTAGCGGAAATGGATGGCGATCTCGAGACAGCGCAGTTCTTTTATGACAGAGCGCGGAAGGCCGAGGATTCGAAAGACCTGGTTGGGCTCGCGACTTTGCAGTCAGCTGAGGGCAAATCACTTCTCACGGTCGCAGCGGATAGCAATCAACAGGTTGATAGCGAGCTTGACATATACAGCCAGGGTCGCCACCGGCAAACCGGCCCAATTGAATTGATGCCCCGAATCACTGCCCCGGATGGAGTCTCGAGTTTACGGCCAGAGACTCCTTCGCGTTCTGATGTCCCGCCAGCAGCAGCAACAACTGTGGCGCTTTCATCTCGCTAAGCTCAGAGAGGACCCAACGAACATGTTCAAGTCCGCCGCGCAGTTTCCAGTTCATGAATCGATGACTCTACTTTCCCGCCTGCTGCTTGTTCCACAGAATAGCAACAATGAATGCTCATCGATGGTTGTCGCACTGAGATCGGAGCTTCGCAACATTAGCCGGGAAGCATTTCACGATTTG
The DNA here is from genome assembly GCA_003164255.1 of Acidobacteriaceae bacterium. Classification (GTDB taxonomy): domain Bacteria; phylum Acidobacteriota; class Terriglobia; order Terriglobales; family Acidobacteriaceae; genus Telmatobacter. Next base: position 780 of record PLST01000064.1, read on the forward strand.
TTAACCTTGGCCGAATCGAATCACGTGGTTGTGCGCGGCCTGGAATTGTTTCTCAAGATGATGCCTGAGGCAAAGGACGACATCCGTGCTGAGTGGGCACGGAGCGCCCTTTCGACCGAGCGGGCTCGCATTGCAGTGGCTCTGAGTTTTCTGAGTGTGATTTGTGCGGCGCTGGAGTCAGAGAAACATGATGTTGCCGTGATCAAGTCGCTTGATCACTGGCCCGATCTTGGCAGTGACCTCGATCTATACACAAATGCGCCCCTCGAAGACATATCAAGGCTCATGAAGGAACGTTTCGGCGCTCAGATTGCCAGTCGGAGCTGGGGAGACTGCCTGGCGGGAAAATGGAACTTCTCAATCCCAGGACTCCCTGAGGCGGTCGAAATTCACATGGGCCGCCTGGGACAGACTGGAGAGCAAGTCGCAGTTGCCTCACGCCTGACGAAACGGTCGCGGATCGTCATGATCGGTGATTNNGTGTCGGACCGGGTGATGATCTCGACACTTCAGCGAATGTACCGTCATTTCTACTTTCGCTTGTGCGACATCGTCGATTCGGCAGAGTTGTTGGATGCAGGCGAAATTGACTTCGAGGAATTGCGCTCGTCCGCGACGAATGCCGACATCTGGGAAGGCGTCGCGACCTATCTCGCGATTGTTTCGGACTATGTGAAACAGTATCGCGGCTCAGCGCTTGAACTGCCCCAGTTCGTGAGATCTTCGGCGCGCTTTGGTGGCGATCAGGTCTACTACAGTCGTGGCTTCTTGCGGGTCCCCATTATGCCGCAATCTGCCAAATTGTACGGAACCCAGCTTGCCGGCCTATTACGAAAGGGGCAATTACAAAACTGCGCCCGTCTCAGCCTGCTTCCATGCCTTGCTACGGCCGCTGTCGTGGGACAAAAACTTACTGGAAGCGATAAGGGAATCTGGTAAAGTGCCCATTCAGTCTCGGACCATCCGCATTTGGAATCGCGGGGTCAGAGCCGTCAGGTTGCTATTGAACAGTGGTTAACGGAGAGAGGAGTTGCCGGGTTTTCTGCCTCCGGCAAAATACTATGGGCAATCTCGACACGACGAATCCCAAGCCGAACTTAGGCGCCAGGAACTCGAGCCAAGGAATGCAGGAAGTTTGCGCTTCCTCACGGCCAGCCGTGGAGCTCCGCCTGCAAAAGGAGTATTACTCGATCTCGCGTAGGCCAAGTCGGCTGATTTCGCGCCCGATATTCACTGCTGATCCACTTGCGTTCAAGCGCGACAAGAAATCGAGCGCGATCTCCTTGGTGGTCCATGTTGTCATTATCGGTCTTGTATTATCGCTGGCGCTGAAAGCTCACAGGATCATCGCGCTGCAGCCGGATACGATTGTAACGCCGGTGGACTTCAATGTTTCCATTCCCCCCATGATCTTACCTGTGGCGAAACTGGAGGGCGGAGGGGGCGGCGGTGGAGCGCATGAGATAGTGGAAGCCACCAGGGGACAGCTGCCGACGATTGTGAAGCTCCAGACCATGGCGCCACAGGTCATCAGGATCGATCAACCTAAATTGGCGATTGAGCCTGCTATGCAAGTGAAAATGCCTGAATCAGACAATCTGCCTACTCTCGGCATGGCGCACTCCCAACAAGTTTCTCTTGCCTCTCAGGGCAGGGGCAGCGGTTCGGGACTTGGCCAGGGCCTGGGCGGCGGCATTGGCATGGGTCACGGCAGCGGAGCGGGTCCGGGCAGCGGCGGAGGCTACGGCGGCGGCCTGATGAGCGTAGGCGGCGGAGTGGCCGCACCAGAGCTCCTTCATTCAGTCGAGCCGGAATTCACCGAAGATGCACGTAGAGCAAACTTTCAGGGGATCGTCTCGATCAGGCTTATTGTCGATTCGCAAGGAAATCCGCAAGACGTTCAGCTTGTCCAGCATCTGGGCATGGGGTTGGACGAAAAAGCCATCGAAGCAGTGAGGCAGTACAAGTTCAAGCCAGCCATGTATCAGGGACATCCTGTATCAGTCCAGATTGTCATCGAAATGAGCTTCCATCTGCATTGATCGTAGGGCCCGCAACGAACTTAATGAAATGAACGTTGGATGATCTACCCGGCGATAGGCCATAGTCAAACAATCACTGCGTGGCGATTTGCGCAGTCTGCGAATGCAGAGGCAAAGGCGCTGGCTTCCGAGCAAAGTATCCCCGGCGCGTCCTCACGATCATCTTACCGTGCTTTGGCGCACTCGCCTCGACACGCACAACCCGGTAGCCGCCCATGCTCGCGGGGTTGGCGGAATGATAGCCAATGGTGTATTGTCCCCGAATATCGCGCGCGACATCTGTTGCGATACCATCCACATCCTGCAAAGAACGTGGAAAGTATGCAATGCCGCCCGTCTCCTGCGACAGCTTCTCGAGGGCGTCACGCGCACGCTCCGATTCTTCCTTGTCGGCGCCGAAAAGAAGCCCGATGGAATAGACTACCGGTCCCCCCAGGTCCTGCACACGCCGAATGGCCTGCTCAAGGTCAAGTCTCGACGCATTGTCCGCTCCGTCCGTGATGACAAGCAAAACCTGCTTCGGTAGCTTTGCGTGATTGACCAATTCATCCGCTGAGGCTGCCACCGCATCGTAAATCGCAGTTGTGCCCTTGGAGTCGAAGTGCGAGAGCCCTCGATTCAGTGCGCCGATGTCGGAGGTAAAGGCCTGGTCGAGAATGGCGCGATCAGAGAAATTCACGATGAATGCAGCATCCTGCGAATTTGAGGCTTTCAACAAGTCCAGCGCTGCTGCGTTAACCGCCGCGCGCTTGTCGCGCATCGAACCTGAATTATCAACAAGAATGCCCATTGAGACGGGCTGATCCTGATGCAGAAACGAACTGGTTGCCTGAGGTACGCCATCCTCCCAAACGCGGAAGTCACCGCGGCTCAAATCCTGGATTGGCTGACCTTTTTCGTCGACTACAGCGCAGGTTAAAAGAACCTCATCCACATCCTTGTGCATGGTGTAGCTTCCGTCCTGGCGCTTCTGAATCGCGCCCGGACCGGCTGGGGAGAGAGGCGATGTCAAGCTCACTGGCGCGATTACTTCGGAATCCGGCGAGACGATCGGATCGTGATCGGTGTCTAAACGCTGTTGAACCTCCGGAAGCGTTGGATCGCGCATGGGAACATGCATTGTGGGCTGCGCCTGTGTGGACGCTGCGGGCAGGACCTGGCAAAGTAATGACCGAGCACTAAAGCCCAGCAGGACCAGGCCCGCCAATGCCATGCCCGAAGTCGCAATCAATCTCGTCATTCCTCTTAAACGCAACGCAATGTCGCTAAACGCGAGTAACCGTATTTGCCTGTAAGCCGATTCCATGACAACTCCGAACGATGACAGAGATCTGTCCTTCGTGAAACTACGAGTTTGCAGTGTGGGCCTATTGTTCCACGCCATCAAGCTGTCCTATCAACGCTCCAGACTACTGAGAAATTGGACTCGAGGCGATAGCCGGTGGTTGCTTCGCTGGGCTGATCTGATCCATCGGCAATTCCAGCGAAAACATAGAAGTTGAGTCCCGATCAGCCTGCACCCAGATGCCGTGAAAGGCATCCCGCAGTTCCGGGTGCAGTGCCAACAGTGCAATCATCAACTCTGTCACCTGCTTTCGGGCGGTTGGTGGATCGCGCAACTGGGCGGCCTGATTCGTGTCAGGAATGTAGTGGACTTCGAGGTCCAGCGGACCCAATAGAACCGTGGTATCGATTGTCGTCACTTGAAACACAGAGCCAGGCGCAGCGAGCATCAGTGGCTTGGTATCAGGAAGATCTCCCGGACGAACGTGATCGACTTCCCGTTTCAGTTTTTCGAGGTTAGGACTCGACAGGAAGTCCACCGGCTCGAGACAATAAGCCGCTACGCGATAGTAGAACCATGCATCCCACGCCATGCTTTTCTGAGCATAGTCACGCGCCGTCACCCAATACCATAGGCCATTGTGACCGGCTTCGATCATCGGCCTGCTGAAGAAGCCCCCAAGCATCCAGCGGTGCTCAGCCGTCTCAGACAGGATCAGTGAGATCTGCTGCGGCTGCGACACGCCTGTAGCGTGAAGGATGGTCAAAGCATATTTTCCTGTTGGGAGGTTTGTAAGATTGAACACGACGACTGGCGATCCACAATAGAAATCTGTACGAGCTGCGTTCTGGGGTTCCGTCGAAGCATCCAGCAAATAGAGGCTATCTACAGTGATGGCCGCCTGCTGCACAAGAGGCTTCAAAGTTCCTACTGAACTAGCGATTCCATCGAAATCTTCCGCCACCGCAGGAATCGTACTCTGGCGAAGCGCTTGAACGTCCCCACTTTGCACCTCGCCGACCATTGCGCGAGCAGCGCTCACCAAGGCATCACGTTCTGCTGCCGTCATTTGCGACTGCGTCTTGCAGGAGGCTGCCTTGACATTGAGGGGCAACATCAATAATCCAGGAGCAAGAAGCAAGAACATCGTACACGGCAAGTACCGGTAATACGGGAACATGGCTGCACCCTTCAGTGAAGTCGTCTTGCAGGCAAAGGTGATCATCGAGCCGGCATACTAATATGATGCGAGAAACCACTAGGCAGGGCGTAATGCCGGCGGGATCTCGCGAAGTCTCCGCGGCACGGCTGGATTGAATTGCCCAATAGATGTTCGGACTTCTGGTATGCGGATTTGATCTACGGCTCAGTTTCCGGCGAATTCGAAAGAGATATTGCAAGTCTTGCCTACAACTTTGGTGGGCCCGCAATTAGCTTGCCTGCGCGGTCATGTCTTGCTCACGAACCTTGGATCACTTTGATTCTGTTGTTCTAAGGGGAACATTTGAAGCAGCGTCGATTCAAATACCTCACTTTTCTAAGTGGCCACTTAGGAGACTATCTATCTTTGGTAATCATGCACTTTCACCGGGATATTGCATACTTATAGACACAACTAACTCATTTTCTGCACCTTAGAGTTATTTTCGCTATTTATTGAATTATTCGCATTACGCCCCCAAAAAGTGTACTGTTTTATACAGACATTCGGTTAAATATATGCACCACGGTCTGGAATTCGAGACCCAAGCGGAGAAGCCGATCAGCCGCCAGCCACCTTTTTGACGAATACCAAAAAGGCTCGTTAGCGTCTGTTGCATACCAGAGCTAGATCTCGGCTCGTATCTCCTTTGCCTTTGCATCCGCCGAATGAGGAAAGAGAAATGCTTGCTTTGTCAGGCCTTGGGCTCATCTGGAGGAGCTGAAACGTCTTGGTGGGCATCAATCGCGGGATTGATGAGATCACTTCGTTGATTCCACACTGTTTGGCCGACTCGTTTCGCCGCCAGGCGCCAATGAAGCAAGAAAGAGAAGCTGCTCTGCGCCGAGAAAGAACAGAAGGAATGGACGCACTCTGTCGGTGCCCTTCCTCCCGGCATTGATCAAAAACGATGCATATGGGCTGATCCTGCGCTTGCTTTGGGTCCACAGGATAGTTGTGCCCGTAAATCCTGGACGAAGGAGTTTTTGTGAAGACTCGCCGTTATTTCGCATTTTTACTGCTGATCCTTTCGGGATGTGGCGGCGCAGTTAATACGCCGCTCACGCCCAAAGCCGCCACCCAGACCACTGTCCAAGCCAGAACGGTGATCTCCAACATCCAGACTGCAACGGGAAACTGGCGCAGTTGGGTTCAGCTGCCACCAAACTCCGCTGACTGCCTGACACCGTGTTCAGGTACCTCAATCGAAGAGATATTCAAGGTCGCGGATCCATCTTTGAGCGGGGACGCAACGATGTTCGAACTGAACCCTGCCAGCCCGTATGCGGATGCACTGTTCTCCGCACAGTTGATCGGCCAGAATTCCCCGCAAACGCCGGACTCCGGCCACACTCTCTTGCCCACTATTCATAACTTCATTTATGACAGTTACTTCTATGTGACGAAGGACAGTATCACCCAGGTGCTGGAATTCGATATAAGCATGTACATGAACGGCGCCGGAATGATCTGGGGAACCCAGTGCAACCACCTCGGGGATGGAGACTGGGACATCTGGGACAATGTAAACAACCTGTGGGTTTCAGCGGGCGTACCATGTCAGTTCGTCAACGGCTGGAACCATGTCACGCTCAATCTACAGCGGGAATCCGACAATTCGCTGCTCTACGAGTCCATCGCTCTGAACGGATCGACTTACGCGCTCAACAAGACCTATCCTCCGGGAGTTGCCGATCCGTCCTGGTGGGGTGTAACGGCGAACTACCAGATGGATGGGAACGCCGCGTTTGCCGCAAATACAACGTATGTTGACAACTTCAGCGTTACCTATTGGTAGACGCTCGTTTTCCACGCCGCTGACATCTGAATCGCATTCGGTGGTTTCTGATGAAACACTCGGGAGCGATCGCACACCGCAACCGTATTCATGACGGCCCGTTCCTTTCAATGACAGCCTGAATGCAATGCATCTCCGGACATTTCGAGCTCACGATAACTAGTCGTGAACGTGAGTGTAATTTCTACACGGTCTTCAACTACTTTCTCGATGGATCGAGCACAATTTACCTCCGCTGCCAAGTGGTTGGTCATCATTTGTATTTATTTCGATTATTTATTGATAAATACCGCGCCGAAGCCCAAATAAGTGTACTGTTCTATACAGACATCCAGAACATGACCTTTATCTTGGGCTAAAGCGCATTACTTAAGTTTGGATATCAAGTGAGAGCCGGGGCCGTAGGTGAGCATGCAAGGGGGCTCAGTTAGATATCTCCGGCATCGAGGCACAATTGTGAGGCGTATCTATTCTATCGGTAAGCTTCCGCAAGCGCCGAAACCGAGATAGGAAGTGCTTTCAAGCGTTCTTGCACGGGTTGGGTTTTGTTCCATCGGATCCAGTCATTGTCGCGCACGCTTAGTTCATTGACAGCAATTATGCTTCTTCCTCGCACCTGCTGTTTTGCATCGTTGATTTAAGCCAAGGTGTTCTATCTCCATTCTGACGGAGCGCAGCAGCAATAAGCTGCGCAAGGCGACGGCTGACTCTTAGCCCATGAGGGAAGCCTCGTGGGACACGATCTCGATCGCCCCTGTCATGGCTGGAAGCTGGGAATTCATCAGAATCCCGAGGACGCACGGTTGAAGACTTTCTGCCACATCACATTGATTCTCGCCATATTCGCGGCGCCTGTATTCGCAAGTGTCACCGTCAGCAGCCCGGCGAACGGTGGAACTGTTGCCTCTCCGGTGCAGTTCATCGCTGAGGGAACCACAACTACTTGTTCAAAGGGCGTAGCGTCTTTAGGCGTCTACGTGAACAGCCAACTCGTTAGCGTTCAAGATGGAATCACCCTGAACGCAGCAGTTTCTCTTCCTCCCGGCACGTACAGCACTGTCGTCGAGGAGTGGGATTACTGTGGGGGTGCCACCTTTACACCTGTGGCCATCACGGTCACCAATAAGTCCGGAGTCTTCGTGACCTCACCGGCAAACAACACTACTGTTGGTACGCCGACAAACTACATAGCGACAGCAGCCAGTGCCGGTTGTTCTAAAGGCGTAGCGTCCATGGGCGTTTACGTGAACAACCAGCTGGTTACCGTCCAGAGCGGAGCCACGCTAAACACCCAGGTGAACCTGAGTCCGGGAGTTCAGAACACAGTAGTGGAAGAGTGGGATAACTGCGGCGGGGCGTCCTATGTACCTATTACCGTAACAGTCCAGCAGATTGGGACAAAACTCTCCAGTCTCCAGACTAGCAGTGGATGGAACAGCTGGGGACAGGGGCCGCCCAACTTCGTTGATTGCTCGCCTTCACCGTGCAATGGCTTTCAATTCTCACATACGCCAAATGTCTCTTCACCCTCGCTCAGTGGAAAGGCAACAGCGTTTACTGTCGGCGGAGCAAGCGGCACTACGCCGTGGGGCGATGTGTTGTTTTCCCTTCCGCTCCTCGGCCAATTCTCAACGCAGGGGCTTCCTGATACCGGCCACACGCTCCTTCCCACCCTTCACAACTTCACCTACGACAGCTACGTCTACGTCACCAATGCTTCCATCACTCAAGTGCTGGAGTTCGACATCAACTTGTATATGAATGGCGTTGGAATGCTGTGGGGCACTCAGTGCAATAATCTCGGCGGAAAAGTATGGGATATCTGGGATAACGTGAATGCCAAGTGGGTTTCCACAGGCGTCGCATGTAACCTAATCAACAATGGCTGGAACCACGTCACCATTCAAGGGCAGCGTGGCGCGGGTAATGCGGTTATCTATCAGACGATTACGCTTAACGGCACGACTGCCAACATAAACTCAACCTATCCTCCATTCACCGTCCCTGTCAGTTGGTGGGGAGTCACAGTTAATTACCAAATGGACGGTAATTCCACACAGGCTGCGAACACAACCTATGTGGACAATTTCAGTCTGACTTACCGGTAGAGTGCGCAAGGCCGTCGGCTACCTAGCTCGGCCTTCAGGAGTCGTCTCGGTCCAAGGCATATCGGCACTTCAACAACGGGCTCGCTGGGGTTACGCCCTGTCGAGCCCCGCCAATTGGATGCTATCAGCGTTCACAGGCGCGTCGCCTTTGCTCTTCCCGTCGAGAGCTCTAAACGATATTTTCTCGAAGGCAAGTCGGAAGATTGCACGCTTGACTTCCTGGATCGGCATTGAAGGTATCACGGAGATCCCGCCGATTTGATCGCTGAGTTCCAGAAACGACTGCCGATTGGTATGAAGGAATTCGAGAGGGTATTCAGGTTTTCGCTCACGAGCCTTCGCCGGGTCCGCATCGAGAAAATAGCTGATTTGGGGTTTTGGAACAATCTTGTTGATCAACCGAATATACATACGAATTGCTGGATTGCCCAGGGGCAAGTTCGCGAGTTCGTCATAGCTGTATCGATCGAAGATGACTAGATCGGCGTCCGAGCGCAAAGCCTTTCGAACCGCCGCCCTCAGCGAAAGAGCGTCCAGGAAGTAAAGAATCAACCTGACCCCCGTCATGAGAGATGACTTGACGTTCTTGTCTCTTCGGTTGATTGGTAAAGCGGGCGTTCCAATCCCATTGTCACCCTTGAACAGTCTGTGACCAGTCGATTCACGGAGTGTGGTCAAACGCGCAACATCATCCCAGAACCTGATTACAAGAACCTTTCGGCTGTCCTCCCTAAGCCATGTGCAAAGAGCCTCGATTTGAGTGCTTTTCCCTGCGCCATCAATACCGGAGAAACTTACAAAGTTGGCTAGATTATTCTTTCGGAACGAATCCATCACGGCTCTCCAAAGTTCCAGAACTTGCCTTGGTTGGAATTCAGTTAGGGCCTGCTCGGGCTGCCATGGGAAAGTGCGACGACAGTTCCAATGGCAACCGCCCCGCCTACCACGATGCTCACTCTGATCAGGATGGAACGCGCTCGCCGCTGTTTTGCCGGTGCGATCACTGCTCCCGCCGGCCTGGATGCAGCAACTCCGGTGGTCCTCTCAAAGGGAGCTGCGGCAGCACCGACCGGCTTTGGAGTGGCTTCTAGTTGTTGCTCTGAGGCGGATTGTGCCGCGGAGGGTTGTCCGCTCTGATCCGCCGTTTGCGGTTGAGTTGGAGCTGGACTTTCAGGAAGTGTTGCCTCAGACCTGCTTGTCTCAGGAGCCACACTTTCCACTTGACTGACTGAGCCTCCTGATTGGTTTTGACCGGCCGGTAGATTCTGCGGCGCCTGACCACTGATAGACTGTTGCGGCGATGCCGTGGCCTGCGCTATCGGCACCGCCAAGATCATCACAAGACCAAAAGCGATCTCGCTTCTCAAGCAGCTAGCGAAGATTCTCATTTATGCACCCAATCTTGTTCTACCTTGCACTTCAGAACATCCGTTCCAAAGCGGCTATGCTACATTCCCAAAGGACCGGTGAGCGCTGTCAGGCCAGGTCCGTGCGACATGCTCTCCGCAGAAAGTCCGCGGAAGCTGTTTACCGCTTCAGCATTCGTGTCAAACATCTCAAATAGTCTGTCCACTCCGATGAGCTTGAGAGCAGATCTTGCTCCCGGAGGGACCGCTGCAAGTTTGACGTCGCCGTTGCGCTTTATCGCTTCTTCAAGGCAGCAAAGCAGAAGTTGAATCGCGGGCCTATCCAACTGGTTTACCTTGGAGCAGTCAAGTACGATGTACGGGCGGTCGTCATGTAACTTGCTTTGCAATTCGCCTAAGAAGCGCTGCCCCCGGATCGCATTCAATGGGTCCGGAAACTCTTTCACCTCCAATGTGCATGCTCTACTTTTCATTTTCATCTCCTGTGATCGGTTTCTTGTTCCGTCCCTTTGCACTTGGCGATCTTCGTAGATTTCAGACCGTTGCTACTGATGTGCCCTACAGCGACAATCACCAACGCCAACCACCTATGTTGAGTTCTGCATTATCTGTGCAAGCTCAGCCTCTGGATTGCGAATCGCGCCTGTGAGTTTGTTTATCCCATATCGGCAAAGAGTTAGGAGGTTCGTGTTGTACCAACAGCACTCTGCCATACGCGGCGACAACCCGCACAGAAAGCGAAGTTTCTTTACCGCACTTGGTGTTGATAGCATCGCCGCGACCAGCCGATGATTTCCATCCACGATCGTCATGCGTTCGTTTTCGTTCAGGCCAATAAGAATCACGGCGCTAAAGCCTGGCTCGTCGAGACGAAGCCGATTGCCAATCGATAATATCTTCAACAGGAAAGACAAATCGACCAGGTCCTTACGCGTCCGCACGCCTTCGGCAACTTCGGTGATTGAAAAGTTGCCGCGGGCGATTCTGCGCCAGTGGGCCCGTGGGAATGCCTGGATCTGTCCGAGATTTGCTTCGTCGATCTCCATCTCATACCACTTCGTCCCCGCGGGGATCTGTTTCCACAAGGAAAGGTGGCGAAGATAGAGGAGGGCCCGCCGCTTTGCATTTTCACCAGCGTCGTCAAGATCTGGACTGTTGACTACTTCACGCAAGCTCTCCCGGTATTCGCTGAAAGCCGGAGAGTGAAAGTCGCTCTTGAGAAACTCGGCAATCACTTCGTCCTCCGTTGCGCGCCGAATCAACCTCGCCGGCTGGCCCCTCACGGGCCGCATCACTTCTCCCGAGCTTGCGAGCAGATCGACAAGGAATGGAGCGGCCACAACAGCAAGTAGAACTACCATAAGGATGAGTTGTACGAGAATTACTTCGCGCAACGACGAATGGAAGATGCAAATTCCGGCTATGACGACACCGCTTAACGCCAACTGCACCCAACTTGTGTTGGCGATCTTGTAGGACATTTCGAAAGTGATAATCACGACACTGAGCGAGTAGATTATTGCCGTAATGGCATATAGAGCTAAGAGATAAGGCAGGTTGTACTTGCCAACGATCTGGAATCCTGCGCCGAAGAACGTTGTCCAGATTCCAGAAGGTGCGATGCCCAGGCCAAGGACCAGAATCGTGCCGATGCCCAACACCAGCAAAAGCGAGGTTGAGATTACCCGCAGATCCCGCCTCTCCTCATCGCGCGTACCGGCCACAAGCGGAAACATGGAATTGACGACAGCGGAGGAAAAGGAGAATATCACCCTGCCAACCATGGCCACGGCCGCATAGAGTCCGGCCTCCTTTGCAGGAAAGAAGTGCTCCACCAGCACAATATCGCAGTTGTTTATAAGCACCTGGCCGGAGAAGAACACCATTGCCTGAGAAGTCTCGCGAAGCGCATACAAGAAGCGAAGAGGATTTGGAACCTTGGTAGCCAGCTTCGGTGCGGCAGCAAGGTAAGCCACAGCAACCGCTGCTGAGTTGGCTGCGATCACTCCAGCTACACCAAAGCCGAGCAGGATCAAGAGGAGCGATCCGCCGAGCCGAACAACACCTTCAGCGACAAGGTTCGTGGCAAGACCACGAAATCCGTAGGTGCCTTGAATGTAGCCACGTCGGCATCCTAATGGAACGTAGAATGCAGCGCCGACGGCGAGGAGAGCCACCAGCGCGGAACCCGGCAGATTTAGATAATCTGCGATCGGCCTCTGAAACAGTAGCAACATGAGCGCAACGAGGATCCCACATCCCCACGCGCTTCGATGAAATCCACGATAGGCAGCGGCTTTCTTCTCTGGAGAGCTCTGCTGTGCGACCACTTTCGCGGAAACTATTTGAAAAGAGAGTGTCACAGCGGATATCAGGGTAAGAATTGTGTAGACAGCCGTGGCGTGTCCAAAACCCTGGGGTCCGAGGAAGCGCGCGATCGCAATGTTGTAGGCAAGGTTGACAGCAGTCGTAAGACCGGATCCAGAAAGCAAAATAACGCTTCCGGAGACAATGCGGGCCTGCAGCGTTTTCACCTTGTGGACCAAACCAATCACCGCATTCTTGAATCCCGGCTCGCATTACAGAAGTGAACCTACGCCAATCACACAATAGGCTCTAATTGCACCGATAGATTGTAAGATGCGGCGGGTGGAGCGTCGGCTGCTCAGAACGGATAACTAATGGGGCATTCCTTTGTATTGATGACAACCCAAGACGCTCCCAATGCCTCTAACAGAGAAGCAGATGCTAAATAGCGCACGAATTGCAATCCTTATCTTTCTCCTGCTTCCCCATGGATGCTCTGGTCCCGGGTCGAGTCAGTCGCTACGACTAAACCATCGGGCTATAGGGACCACTCCGGAGACAATTGCCTTGTACGAGGCATGGTTTGGACATCCCAAGCACATCTCAGTCGGCTACTCTTCCCATGATTCTGCTGAAATCAAGAACCAGATCGCCCAGGCCAAAGTGATGGGAATATCCGCATTTGTGGTGGATTGGTACGGCGACCGCGAGCCTTTCATCGATCGCAGCTATGCCTTGATGCAGATGATCGCGTCTGGCAACAATTTCCATGTGGCAATGATGTACGACGAAGCCGACGAGGAGGAAGGCGCGACTGACCAGGCGATCGCAGACCTGACAATGTTTCAGGACACCTATCTTTCTTCGAAATCGTCAGGACATCAGGCATACCTCACTTACGAAGGCCGGCCAGTGATCTTCATATTTCCCAAGGGGGGTTACACGAACTGGGACCTCGTACGTGCTCGGTTGAACAAATGGAATCCTCAACCCTTGCTTATTTATGAGAACCTGCCCGGCAAGTACGCAGACGCGTTTGACGGCTTCTATGCGTGGATCAGTCCCGGAGAAAAGGGCTGGGCGCCGGATGGCAGTAACTGGGGAGACCAATATCTAAGCGATTTCTATCTGACCATGGGTACAAAGTATTCTGACAAGATTGTTGTCGGGGGAGCGTGGGCAGGATTCGATGATGTCAAAGCATCGTGGGGGCTTAATCGGCATATCTCTGCGCGCTGCGGCCAGACCTATACTGACACTTTGAATTTTTGGCACAGGTATTTTCCACCTGACGATCCTCCACCCTTCATCATGATCGAGACATGGAATGATCACGAAGAGGGCACGGCGATTGAGGACGGCATTCCCACCTGCGGAATCGGAGGGCTGGGGCCCCCTTCGTCTCCCGCCTCGGGACAATCTCCAGCTAAGAATTGAAGCGACCGCCCGTGTGAGAGTCGAGAACAGTCCGTATGCTCGCCTAGTGTCTTAGAAAGTGTTGGTTCAGGTCACAGATCGGTGCACGGGCCTTGAAGATTATGTAAGTATGAGTTTCCTTTTGAACTTATGTACGAGCTGATTCAACGTGCAGAAACAGATAGCCACCGGCTTCCGCCGGAAGCTATCTGCATCTTTACGCCGCGTCGATTGCATCCTGGATACGGTCGTTGTCGGCTTGGCCTGCAACTATACCTAATTGCGGAACGTTCATGGCAGGGGAACGGTGAACGGTGCTGATGATTGAAAGCGGACGGCTACGCACCTCGTCGTAAACACGCCCAAGATATTCGCCCAGCACCCCCAAACAGAGAAGCAACAAACCGCCGACAAAGAACACTGAGGCTGCGACAGCAAACCCCGCGGTGTCCACTGAACTCTTTGAAAGCAACATAAAGAATGCCATAAGTCCAGCCACGCAGGTAGAGAAACAAAACAATGCAAAACTAAGGCGCAAAGGTTTATAGCTGAAACTGGTAATCGCATCCATCGCATACTTGATGCGGCTCATAAACGAGAGCTTGCCTTCGCCGGCCGCCCTGTCCTGCCGATCATAGTAGACCACCGTATTCCTATAGCCNNGGTATGGGGTAGTCGGAGAGCGCTCCTAAAACTCGATAGAAGAGTGGGAAGAGCTTGGCCAACACCTTGCGCCGCTCTTGCCTGCTTCTCCTCACTGCAACCACAACCTCTGCACCGTCTCTCCACGCCGCAATCAGCTGGGGTAAAACTGCCGGCGGGTCCTGAAAATCGCCATCCATGAGGATTACCGCGTTGCCGCGTGCCGTCTTGATGCCCGCCGTGATTGCTCCCATGTGCCCCCAGTTGCGGGAAAGCTCTACAACCACCACATGGGTATCCTGCGCTTGCAATGCTCGAAGCAGATCAAGAGATGAATCCTTGGAGCCATCGTTCACATACACGACTTCCCATGGCATTCGCATACCCTCGAGGAAGCCTGCAACTGCCTCATGGAAACTCACAATCAGGTCTTCTTCGTTATAGATTGGGACGACAACAGATATCATTTTCGACTCCTGGGGGTTCGGGTTGAGCTTTCATTTGGAAGCTCGTACTCGTTCACTTCGCCGTTATCCAAAGTACCGGGTAACGTCACTCCCGAATTCGATATCTGACCTCATCTCGGCGTCCCCTGGAACACTCGCACTTTCCAACGTACTTCAGCGGGTGTTAGTACTATGAGGTATCGCGCACGTACATGCTGTGTTGTTTTGATCCTGCCCTGGTCTAACAGTTGTACGTCATAATCAACGTTGTCAGTCAGTTCAATCGACAGCCCCTCCGGCGAGTAGAACACCAATTGAAGATCGTGCGAACGATCCTGATAGCGTGTGCTGATCCCCAGCGCGGTTTGCTGCTGGATTGTTGCGGCAAGAGTATCTTTGGCTGAGCCCACGAAATCGGCTTCGAGCAGACCTGCCCGATTCTGCTCAAGCGCCTCCGTCAAGGCTTGCCAGGACTGCAAATAGTCTCGAATCGCCGCTTTGCCGGTCTGGTCCTGCAGTGGGCGCGAACTTTGCAGATTCGCTGCTTCAATGCGCAATGTGGGTTGAGCGGTCACCGTGGCTGAGGCAGCGGTCAACACCGTGCACAGGATCAGGAAAGACTTTGACATAGTCATTTCTCCCAACGAATCTGATTCCCCATGGCAACTCCACATGCTACAGAAAACATCGCTCCGTTATGAGCGGAAATGGTCACCTGCGCTATACCGTGTTTGAGAGGCTCGTCGATGGTCGACTGTGATCCGTTGTATGTCTCGGTAAAGGTTACGATAGTTCCGTCCAGTACCGCGTTCCCGTTGCAGTCGCGTACCGCGTCCGTAACCAGGACAGCCTGCTGACCCGACTGCCGAGCGGTCATCTTCAATCCGCATGGATCACCCGGAACCTGCCCTACGACGCGGGCGCTTGAAATGTCACCAGCTCGAACAACAAATTCATCCATGCCTTGCAGGGCCGTAGAGTCCATTTGAGCCCAGGCAGCACCTTCCCTTGCAATCGCTGCGCGCTTTTGAATTGTGCCAGATGGACTCGATAGTTCAAACGACACTGGAGTTGGGACAGAGATTAGATTGTGATATGCATCGAAGACATAGACGGCGCCACTGATGCCATCAGGCTGGCCGACCGGAAGACGAGAAGGCTTTGCAAGAAAGCTCAGATTTGACGGTTTATTTGCTGGCACAACATCGAATGACTCCGTCTCGGTGGATGAGTCCCCAGCAAGAACCGCCAGGTAGTGGCCGGCATTGAAGAGCGAGCCTGCGGCAAAGAAAACAATCTGTCCCAACTGGACATCACGTTTGAGTACCTGCCCAATGCCAATGATGTAGAGCGATGCATTGCCGCTTCCCGGGGTCTGAATCGAGAATGAACTGCCCGCTTCGATAGTTTTTGGCAAGCCCATGCTCCCGCCTGCCGCATGGGCAAGTTGCGCCATGGCGACGACCAGGCCGCCGAGCAAGAGCGCCCATCTTACTATCACTGTGATCCTCCGGAGCTGTACGTTGCTACGACCGTGCGCTGACTGCTGACCTGGCTCGCCAGATCCTGAGGAATATGGATTTCGAACGGAATCGGTGTCTGTGGCAAGAGCGCCCTGTCGATATACTCGTCGGCCACCCAGACAACCTGTCCGGTCTTATCGTAGAAAGTTCCAAGAACGTGCGCCACGTTGACAATCTGGCCGCTCTGGTTGATGAGTTGACCAGTCAACGAAGCGCCCGGCGCCGGATTCAACTGTTGATCCTCGATCTCAATAACTGGGTCCGCCGAAGCAGAGACGAGGGATGATGTTGGAACCATACGAACGCTGCCAACTTGAGACAAAGTCACATTGGAAAACTCAATCAGAAACGGCGTAACCTGCTTCGGCAGCAAAAGGTGAGAGATTTTGTCAAAGCTGCCTTCGGTTGCGATCGGTGATTGGCTCTTCGAAAGCAGCGTCGCAGTGACCGACACATTGGCAGGCACAACATCTTCATTCAGAAGTTCACCCAGGATCACCAGGCCTTCGGCGCGCTCTACAGGATGCATGTCGACAATGCGCACATGGGGTGCTTCCACATCCTGGATGCCCCAATCATCTCCGGGGCCGCGGTAGATTACATCCCAGCGCAAGTAATTTACAGGGATCACTTGCGGCGGCACGACAGCCTCTTTGACAATTGGCCACTCGGCTTCCCAGTGGTCGCCATTTCTCATCATGTGCAGGTCACGTGTACTCACGCTGACGCCCACCACAGTAGACCAGTGCAGCTTGACGCGAATCTCTGCTTCGTCGGCTGACTCATGAAGCGGAGTAACCTCAAAGCTCTCCAATGTCGCATAGGTCCGCAAGCTTGGATAGTATCCGGTTATATCGCGCTTGAACTCATCCTCGGTAAACTGAGCCTTGTTGGCGAGACTGGCATACGCCTTGTCCCAGGCTTGCATGCGGATTTCGTCGACCAGATTCGCAGCGGTCTCTTCGGGCGTTGACGATGAACGCAGCAGGCCCCCGCCGCCGGCATATGCGGCAGCAGATGGCACAGGCCATTCGGTTCCGATCAAAATGAGTACAACGGTAAGCGCTCCGAGAAGCGCGGCGAAAAGATGTCCCTTTTTCACGATGCCATCCTTTCCGCGAGAAGTTTGTCGCTGGAAAAGGAGTCGTTCGAGCGACGCATGCCACGCCTGCGCTCCGGAATGAAAATCACCAGGATCGCCAGCAGACTACTGCCGAATGGAAGAATGCCCCACATGAGGCCTTGCCAGTGCGGAGGCATTTGCGCCGAGTTCACCGGTGTCGCCGGCGGCACTCCGTCTTTGCTCCAAACAGTTATCGTCTTGTCTTCAAGGCTATCCACCTGACGCCAGCCGGCAAAGGATAGAAGCGGATCATAATAGTGATCCCGTACAAAGACCCATTTCAATCCGTAATGATCGGCGTGCATCAGCATTGCGCGAAGTGCATCGAGTCCCGCTTTGTTAAAGTATTTCGAACTGGTGAGCGCTCCACCGCCAAACTGGGTGAGTTCCGGTAACGTTCGACCTGAATTCCACTCGCCGTCCACGCTGCTGGCATCTGTCATGACTGCCAAACGTGCGATCTTGTTTCCAAATCCAAGCGTGATGTAGCGGTACTGATCGTGTCCGTCACGATTGAGCCACAAGGCGACAGTATCCACCTTGAAATCCTCTGCATCTGCCGGCCGATAAGTTGCCCAGGACACAGCGAGTGCACAACTCAATGCAGCTGCCACCGTCAAGCTGACCACTGCCCACGATCGATATCGATCAATGAGTTCCGAGGCCAGGAGCCCTACAAAGGGCAGCGCGAGCAAGGTTGCCCAGTAACTAAAGCGCTCCATCGTCAATACGTCAAACGCGCGGCCAAGCAGAATATGGCCGACGGGCGTTGTCCCACCGAGTCCGACCATAAATGCAACCCAGAAGCCAATCAGCAACGGACGAAGCCGAGTGACCATTGATCCTCGTATGAAGATGAATGGTAGCGCCAGGATGAGTGCTCCATACGGAACGATAAAGTAGTTGAGCCCCCACTGCGGACTCAGGATGTAGTTTGCCCGGCTTGGGTGCGGGATGGGAGCCTGCGTGACGGGATTATGAATCAGTGCGATCCAAAACGGAAGAAGCACGACGGCAATCGCCGCGCCCACAACCACCGCGATAGCGGCGGTGCGGCCTACAAAAGCCGACGCCGAAACCCGCTCGTCATCCTGCCGGTCAAGAAACACCAACACCAGTACGGGCACTGCAAAGAAGAATGAACCAAACAGAAGAGTGGCATGGTGTGCGGCTGCAGCAGCCGTGAAAAGCACACTCGCCTTCAGAAACGATCGCCATTTACCTTGCCTGATCCACTCGAAGAGAAATGGCAGAGCATTCAAATAAATTGGCGCCGCGCAAGTTGTACCCAATTGCCCGGCGGAATAGACCAGGAAGCTTTCTGATCCGAGAAAAACACTTGCCAGCGCAGCGATTGACGCGGCGCGCGCGCTTACCCACAGAAGCGAAAATCGGTAGACGCCGAGCGCAAGAAGCACGATGGCGGCAAATTGCACAGCCATATATGCCATGTCTAAGCCAAGGATACGAGACACCAGCGCCACCCATTGCTGCGTCAGAGGGGGATACGTGGTCTGCGAAAAGCCTGCATACCATTTTGGATTCCAGGGGTTGAACCAGTGGTGAACATAATGGGAGGCAAAGAAGATATGGAAGTTTGCATCGTAGGATTGCAACGGCAACTTCATGAGAAGAAGCGGCAAGTGAACTACGACCACGGTCAACAGGATGAGGCTCATCGGGATTGGCCGTACCGCCTGCGCGTTGAAATCAGCTCTCTGCACTTTGCCTCTCAAACAAATCGTTGGATTCTATCAACGCACTCTGCGCAAGTTACTCTTCAATGACTTTATGCCCTGCTCGCAGTGGTCACCCAGTACTTGGCTCAGGCCCGCCATGAGATCAAGTCTCTTATCTATCGAGTCCTGGGTCTGATCAATTTCGGACAGCGGCATTTGATGATAACTACCACTTTGGTGCAATCACCCGAACATCGCGCAGGCTTGCTCTCCGAGCTGGTAACGCGCATTAGGAATGCCTTGAATGATTACCTGCTGTCGCGCTGGACATTTGCTTGAGAAGAAATGAATTTCTCGTCATCGTCTATGTAGGTTATAGACTCCGCGCCTTTTACCCGTTGCAGCCTTTGAAAACGCGTACCCGCAATCGCAAGTTTCCAGACTGCGCTCGACTCTACTGAAGCCTGAGTCTTAGTTGCGAAATGATCTGCAAATTCGAGAGAAGGATTCCGAGCCGCCTACTTGTTCGTGGTCAAAATCGCTCAGGATTCAAAAAAGCAAACGGGTAGGGTGAGTCAAGCAAGTGTCTCACTCTTCTCGCACACCTTCGATTCATGGCGGCGGGAAAAGAGACCAAATAGGTTTATGCCGATGTGCGATTCAGAATTACGGGTGGCGAGTCAGGAACGGGCGTTAACACTGAAAGATGTCTTTAACGATGCATCCTGATCGCTGTTCATGGGGAATGATGGTCGCGCATGCGCCCGTCGGGCGCTAACTGCTGTCTTGTCTTTACTGGAAATACGCCAGGAGTCGATAGTGTACATTCAGCCAACGTTGGATGCGTTCTCCGGATCAAATGACCCAACGCGGCTTCGCGCAGTGGGCTCTTTGATTGCGGGATCCTATTCCCTGAAGTTCGCGTTGATGTTGGTGTTCATCGTAACCGCTTGCGGCGTCAATGCACAGACCTACAGCGTGGGACCCGATGCGTCAAAAGCCCCTCAGGCCCAGACCAATAAGGCACAGTCTCCTGATCAGCCGTTGGGTTGGGGTTCAAATATTCAGAATGCGCGTCTTGCGCGCGCGGCGCAGTTGGCGCTGCAACAAGGGAACCATGCGCTCGCGCTTGACTACGCACAACGTGCTGCTCAAGCTGCTCCCAATGACCCCCAGTTATGGTTTCTGCTCGGCTATGCAGCGCGGCTCAGCGGTAGGTATCCGCTCTCGGTAGAAGCCTATGATCGAGGTCTTCACCTTAGTCCTGCGGCTCTCGAGGGAATCTCCGGCCTTGCCCAGACCTACAGCTTGATGGGTCGCGCCGATGATGCAGAGAGGCTTCTCAAACAAGTGATTGCCTCAGAACCCAGGCGTGCTGACGATGCCCTGTTGCTCGGGGACCTCTATATGAGATCGGCAGACTACGCCGATGCTATCGATTGGCTGGGCAAAGCGGAACGAATTCAGCCTGGAGCGCGACCGGAGTTGCTGATGGCGCTCAGCTATCAGCACCTGAAGAAAATGGATCTGGCAAATCAATATCTGGAGTTGGCCAAACAGCATGCTCCGGATAATCCGGATGTCCAGCGAGCGATGGCTGGATACTACCGCGAGGCCGGCAACTACTCCGAAGCGATTGCCGCGCTTAAGTCGATTCGCAAGCCTAAGCCGGACGTGATTGCTGAGCTTGCTTACACCCTCCAACTCGATGGTAAGTTAAGCGATTCCGCTCGCCTCTATGAGGAAGCGGCCAATGCTGCACCGAAAGATCTGGATCTGCAACTTTCTGCGGCACAGGCCGAATTCGCCGGCGGCTCAATAGAGAAGGCGAATTCATTTCTGAATCACGCAGCAGGCCTGGATGTCGATTCGTATCGGCTGCACGCAATCCGCGGAGAGATTGCGAGATTGCAGGAGCACGGCGATGAGGCTGTTCGGGAATACAGTGCAGCCCTGGCTAACCTGCCCGCAAGTCCAGCGGAGGGGGCGCTCTATGGAATCCAATTACATATGGACCTGATGGAGATTTATCGGAATCAGGGAGACGAGAACGCCGCCCATCATCAACTTCAGATTGCGCAATCCGAGATAAACGGGTTGAACGATCAAACCTCCGGAAGGGCACAGTTTCTTCGCCTGAGAGCTTTGATCAAGATGAGCGCCGAAGACCCCGGCGGTGCGCTGGCAGACATCGGGGAGGCTCTTTCCATCAATTCCCATGATCGCGATGATTTGCAACTCAACGGGGATATCCTGATGAAGCTTGGCCGCATCGATAACGCGATTGCAGTCTACAAGCAGATCCTTGCGATTGATCCGGTCAACGAGTTCGCGCTGACCTCTCTCGGCTATGCGTCGCGCGCCGCAGGGCGCGATCAGGATGCGGAAAAGTATTTTCAGCACTTGGCGCAAGCCTATCCTGCGTTGTACATACCCTATCTTGCCCTTGGTGACCTTTACACTGCGCGCCGTGACTTCGCACGAGCCGAGTCCTCTTACATCAAAGGGTATTCACTCGCCCCAGGGAACACGCTGATTCTGGCAGGGGGAATGAACGCCGCAATCGAAGCGCATGATCTGAGCCTGGCTGGAACATGGCTGAGTCGGGTTAAGGGCGAAATGGACAAGGAGCCTCAGATCCTTCGAGAGAAAGAGCGATACCTCAGCTTCAACGGCGAGTATCAGGAATCTGCCGAAGTTGGCCGGGAAGCAATCAAAGTGCTGCCACGAGACAGGGACGTGGTTGTCTATCTTGGTTACGATCTTCTCCATCTCGGAAAATATGACGAGCTCCTGACACTGACCACGGAGAATCTGAGCGTCCTTCCGAAAGAGCCTGACATTCCGCTGTTGGAAGGATATGTGCATAAGCATCAAGGCCTCTCAGATCTGGCGCGCCAGGATTTCACGGAAGCGCTGAATCGGGATCCTGAAGTGGTTACGGCATACGTGAACCGCGGCTACATGATGAATGACCTCGATCAGCCACAAGAGGCTTCAACCGATTTTGAGTCAGCCCTCAAGAGAGAGCCGAACAACGGCGAGGCGCACCTCGGACTCGCCTATGCGAGCCTCGATTTGCACAAACCACAGTTGGCGATTCGACAGGCTGAACTGGCAGAGCGGACGTTGGGCGATTCGCGGGACATTCACGTGATTCGCGCAACAGCCTATGGGCGGCAAGACATGCTTATCGAAGCTGCCAATGAGTACAGGGCTGCTTTGAAGTTCACTCCCAATGACGGTGCACTCCACCTGGGGTTGGGAAACACCTTCTTTGCAGAGCGGCAGTACCACGATGCGATCGATGAACTGACAATAGCGGCAAAAGATTCTCCAGACAGCGCTGCTGTCTATGCCATGCTCGCGCGGTCCTATGCGAACTTGCAAAATCGCGACCAAACTTTGCAAAATGTGCAGCTGGCGGAACTGCATGCCGAACCAGCTCCGAACGCCAAAATCAATTCACAATCCACGCAAAGCGAAATATACGTCTCAACGGGAGAGGCACTCAGCACTGTCGGTGATCACGCTGCCGCCATGGAAAGATTTCGCAAAGCGCTCCTGGCAGTGGATAGTGATCGTNNGAGGATGCGGAAAGGCAGATTGCGTTAGCCCAGTTGGAAGGCGATGCAGGTGACACTTCGCCGCCAAGCGGCAGCCAGTTCATTGCGGCCGCGGATGTTCTCCGATCTATGCATGACTACGAACTGTCGCAATCGTACCTTCAGCGTGCGAAGGCTGCGGGGGCTCCAGACGCAGAAGTTCGGATTGGGCTGGCTAACAACTATCTCGCTTTGGGTGACACTTCCAGAGCGCAGGCCGAGCTTTCTGCGGTCAGTGCCTCCGCAGACAGCGCGCCTGATTATCAGTATCTTCTGGCGCAGGCCAATGTCTATCGCCAGCAGCACCACGACGCCCAGGCCCTCACCTCGTTTGCACAGGCCTCAAATGCTGAAGGTGAAGATCAAACCGCCGAGCAGGCATTGCTCCAGGCAGGTGCTGACGAGGGATTCAGGATCACCCCCGTCGTGAGCGTGCTTTCGGACTTTTCAGTGGAACCAATCTTCGAAGATTCGACGGTTTATGTTCTGGACTCCAAGCTGGATGCGACCCTTCCGGTGCAGGGTTCCAATACCACGCTTCTTCCCCCACCACGTTCCTCACTGGAGGCGCAATGGACCAACGCCTACCATCTGCACCTGGGTCATCTGCCGACCACAAGTGGATTCTTCCAGGTGCGGAACGCCCGAGGACAGATCTCAGTGCCCAGTACCAACTCAATCGTCAGCCGCGATACGACCGACTACACATTTAACGTTGGGCTGAACCCCACGATCAATATCGGAAGCAATGTGCTGACATTCAATAGCGGCGTTCAGGCCACAGTTCGCCGTGACTCAGAATCGCCGGTTGCGATGAATCAAAACCTGTTTCGCATATTCACCTATATGTCGACGAGTTCTTTTTTCAATGCGGTTTCTGTAAGCGGTTATTTCATACGGGAGTCAGGCCCATTCACTGAGAGCAATCTGCATTCGCAGGCCCTTGCCGGTGCGATTGATTTTCGAGTCGGTGCGCCATGGGGTAAGACCGCTCTCGTAGTTGGTTGGGGATCCAACGATCAGCAGTTCTCTCCCGTGCACTTCGAAGACTACTTAACGTCGTCCTACATCGGCCTGGAGCGTCGCTTCGGGGAGCGACTGACAGTAAAGGCTGTGGCAGAGGATTTGCGGGCATGGCGAGTCGTTGGGGCAGATTCTGGAATTGCGCAGAATCTTCGCCCGGCGGGAACCGTTGATTTCACCCCAAATCGTAACTGGGACATGCAAGTTTCAACTGCCTACTCCAGTACGAGAGGCTTTCATGCTTACGACACGATCCAAAATGGCTTTTCCATCTCGTATGCGAGGCCTTTCCATCGCAAATTCAACGACGACTCCGGAACAGTTGTCCTCCAGTATCCGATTCGATTTTCGGCAGGCATGCAAGAGGAGACTTTCTTCAACTTTACTGGAGGCCAAAATCAACAGCTTAGACCTTATGTGCGCATCAGTCTTTTTTGAAAGCGGAATCCTATGAGAATCTGCCTGGTTGCAACGTTTCCTCCGAGTGGTCGCCAGTTGAACGAGTATGCCTTTCATATCGCGCGGCAATTGCAGTGCAATCCTGACGTCGAATTGACGATACTTGCCGACGAGTTGACGGATTATGAATTCGCAACTGATGAAGATGGCAATTCGCAAAAGGCTGATCAAATGTCGGAGTTGCCGGAGTTCAACGTGATCCGCTGCTGGAAATTCGGCAGCGTGGCCACCCCTATGCGCCTTTTGAAAGTGATTCGGCAGCTGAAGCCCGACGTTGTTTGGTACAACCTTGTCTTCTCAAGCTTTGCAACCCCTGAGAATCCGGTGGCAGCGTTTGCAGGACTATTTGCGCCTGCCTTGACAAGAGCAGCAGGCTTTTTCACGCATATCACGCTGCACCACATCATCGAGCATGTTGATTTTGCCGCTGCTGGAGTGCGACGTGAAAGGATTTTTCGATTCGGCACTGACCTGGCCACGAAAGCGTTGCTGAAGGCTAATTCAGTTTCTGTATTGCTTCCTCACTTCCGCAGCACCCTAATATCCAAGTACTCGGCTCAAAACGTGCTCCTTGGCACGCATGGAACGTTTGCTTCTCTTCCCTGCCCGCCAGATTTCGCGAAGCGCGGCAATCCGGATCTCCGCATTCTGGCGATCGGACACTGGGGGACCTATAAGCGGCTGGAGACTTTGATGGAGGCTTTCCAATGCGCATTGGAGAAAGTCCCAAATGCCAGGCTCGTCGTTGCCGGCGCCAATCATCACACGAAGGCGGGATATTGGGAGTCGATTCGCGATGCACAACCCGCAGGCTTGCCGATTGACTTCCGCGGATACGTTCCAGAAGAAGCCATTCCTGATCTCTTTCAATCAACGTCGATCCTGGTTTTGCCGTACGATTCGGCGACAGGATCAAGCGGCCCCGCCCATCAGGCATGTGAATTTGGAGTTCCGATCGTGTGCGCCGACATCGACGATTTCCGGGAAATGGCAGCGGGCGAGAATATGGCGATCCGATTCTACAAGAAGGGTGATGCGGCCGAGCTCGCAGAACAGCTCGTCGCCATTCTGCAGTCTCCGGATCTGCAAAGGACGATGTCGGAACACAACTTCGCTGCGGGGAAAGAGATGACGATGACCAGCGTTGTCAAAAGCTATCTCCGCTGGTTTGAACTCCACAGATACAAAAGAGCCATGCGCAAAGAGTCATCGATTCCAGAGCTTCAGCGTCTCCGGTCAAGTGATTTTCGGACACCGGGAGGATCGCCCGATTGGACATTACCGTGGGCATTCTTAGCTGAGCAGCAAAAGGAAATGAATGGCCGGAAAGGGAACACTCCCACGAGAGATTATGCGCAGGTCGAGGATGCGGGGGATGCTTTTGCGTTGAGCAGGCCACCGGGACTCAATGAGCGATCCAACAGCGAAGGGGATTAGCCGAAGCTATAGCCGACGATAAACCTAGCCGACGTCCTGAAGTGCGAAGTGTACTGATAACACGTTACTGCTTAGTTGTGGCTGATTTGTTTGAGGAGCCTAACAGGCAAGCAAGCTCCCTTAGGGGATAGAAGCGAGGATACTTTGACAGCACCGACCATTCGCCAATCTTTCAGCAGAATTCTTTTCTCGGTGATCCCTTGCTCTTTGCTGCTCGTGCTGCTAATCGGGTGTGGTGGTCAATTGAGTTTTACGACGGCGGCGCCGACAGCTGGCATCAGCGCGAGTCCCGCGTCAATCACTCCAGGTGGCTCATCCACTTTGGCCGTGACCGCGACAAACGCCACCCAGGTGATGCTGACGGGAAGCGACGGCAGCACCTTTACCCTGCAGACAAATGGCGGAACACAGACCGTCAGTCCGGTCGCGACCACAACTTACACGGCAACTGCAAATGGAGACGGTGGGAAAACCTCCGCAAGCGTAACCGTAACGGTAACTTCGAATCCGCCGCCGACAGTTAGCATCACGGCGAGTCCAACCTCAATCACTTCAGGTGGCTCGTCCACTTTGACTGTGACTGCGATGAACGCCACTCAGGTGACGGTGACGGGAAGCGACGGAACCTCTTACACCCTGCAGCCGAGCGGCGGAACGCAGGCAGTCAGTCCAACCGCGACGACCACCTATACTGCGACTGCGACCGGAGCAGGTGGGAAAATATCTGCCGGTACGACCGTTACTGTCACACCGAATCCACCGCCCTCCGTCAGCATCGGAGCCAACCCTACTTCCGTCGTCTCGGGAAGCTCCTCCATCCTGACTGTGACTGCGATGAATGCCATTCAAGTGACACTCACGGGAAGCGATGGCAGCACCTATACCCTGCAGCCGAGCGGCGGAACGC
>PLST01000496.1 GCA_003164255.1 Acidobacteriaceae bacterium
CAATTCCGCGCGCCTTGTAAATCATGACCGGGAAATGCGCAGGAACAAGCGCGAGGTTTACACTGATGAGTCTGGAGAGAAAATCATGAAAGTGTACCATCTTCCTCCCCTCCCCTCCCGTAATTTTTGTAGCCCTATTAACCTTGAGCCTCGCCGGTTGCGGCGGCGGGTCTACGGCTTCGGCACCGTCCCCAACTCCTCCTCCGACTCCGACGTCCAACATCGCCGTTACGATCACTGCCTGCCCAACCGTAGTGCAACGCGGCGTGACTATAGTGAACGGAACCCCCGTGTACACTTGCACCGCCAGCGTCAGCAATTCCTCAAATACGGCTGTCACTTGGACGAGCAGCTCAACATCGTCATTGAAGATCGATTTGTCGACAGGTGTGCTCACGCCACTGTTGCGCGGATCGGTCATTATCACGGCGACCTCAGCAGCCGATACCACAAAGTCGGCTTCGGTGACAATCAAGGTTGTGGACCGCCTGTTCACTTCGCAGGCCGAGCCGCTCCCTTGGCTCCCCGGGTTGAATGGTATGCTCCTCTTTTATCTGGAAACGGACGGGTCCGACTCTGCTGAACTCCTTACCACAAGAGAATGCTGGGACCCCGCGGTGTCACCGGATCACAAGCATGTGGCTTGCGGAACGTTTGTGATACCTACGGATTCTGTGCAATTTCAAAGCACAGAATTGATTGTGGTCACTACTGACGGAACAGCGGCAGGCACATCGGCATCAACGCCGCTTGCAAATGTCCAGACCTTCTCCTATGCATGGTCCCCGGACGGCAAGAAGATCGTCTTTGTGGGTGCCCGGAAGGATCCCGCCAATAGTGCAAATACTCTGGTCGGTGTCTTCACGATTAATGCGGACTTAAGCGGGATGACCCAATTGACAAGCGAATCGTTTGCAGGGAACACGATCCGGTCTCCTGGCCCGGCAAGCTTCTCGCCCGACGGAAAGAGCATCATCTATAACGTTACCGCCGATAACAATATTCGCGTCATGAATGTGGATGGGACGAACCCCATGGTACTGCCAGTCGTTGGTGACGGCCCGGTCTTCACTCGGGACGGAAGCAAGATTCTCTTTGTGAACTTTACATGGGACAGTGCGCAATCGAGATATATCAGCCAAATCGAGTCAATGAATCCCGACGGAAATAACGTACAGGCTATTGTCAATCCGGGTTTTAGCGTTCAGGACTTTTATTACGACATTGCAATATCTCCAGATGGGCTACAGATAGCCTATGATGATTCCAATGTTGGCCCTGGCAAGATCTACATAGCAAATGTCGACGGTAGTGGTGCAACAGCCATCCCAGGAGGTGGCAGCCAAGGAATTGGATGGTGACGCAGGCAAGATGCCTGGCTAGTGGGTGGCGGGTGGCCACATCTCGATTCTGAGATGTGAGTGATGATGACCCCAACGCTCCGTCTCCCTTTTCCTAACTAGCCGGGTGCCCCATCCATCGCTTTTTTCTAGGCAGGTGGCCCGCTCATCACCCCGGAGAATCACCATCAGCCTTGAGAAGCTGTGCCCCGTTCATCGCAGCCCCATCGCGATGAGCGGGTCTTCGGGTCAGATCCTGATCGCGGGCGGGTGCCCTAGGTCCGGATTTTCGGACCTTTGAGGGACCGCTAACGGCTGCCCCGACGGGCCGCGCGGCGGGTGGCCCCGGTCCCGNNCCCCGGTCCCGCGCCGTTGGGGACCGGGGATGGAAGACTCACTTTACCGCCGGGCGCGTGCCCCACATCCCAATTCTGAGATGGGCGAGACGATGAATCTCAACCCTCCATCTCCCTTTTCCCAACCAGCGCGGGAATTCCGCGCCGGAACCTCAAGCCCTCGGCAACTCGTCCCCTGGCATCGGAGGGTTATTCGGGATTAGGTCGAGGTAGGAACTTAGGCCCTTGCCCGCGCCTGCGGACCTGTGCTTAAAGAACGCAGCCGCAGTCTCCATTGCGCCGATCTTCTGCGCCAGCGCGGAGGTCACCCAAACATCCAGGGAGACGCCATCTTCCCGCGCCAGTTCCTCGGCCCGTTTCAAGAGCGAGTTCGGTAAATCGAATACACGGGTCATGGTTCCATCCCCTTCCGCCTGATCTGCTCAAGCATTTCCGCTGGCGAAAAGACCTCAATCCCAAACCGCTGGGCCACACGCTCGAAGTCTCTCCTATTATGCGTCACAATCGCCTCAGCCTGCCCGTTAATCGCGGCTTCGAGCACCATTTCGTCGTCTGCATCGGGCAACTGAGGCCGCCATACGAACCGGACTTCCACCGGAACAATACACACTGCCAGTTCGGCAAGAAATCCGTCCACATAATGCAAGGGAAGACCGTGCTCTTCCCGCTTGAGAACCGCCTCATACTCCAGAAACAGTGCGGGACTCGCCGCAAGTTCAACCCGGTTGTCTGCAATCTCCTTGAGCAACGCCGCGCTTGCTCCCAAGCGGGAGCGCAGCCCCGCGACGAGAACCGAAGTATCCATCACTATGCGCATTCGTCGAACCAAACTTCCATTTTACGTCCAGTGCCGGGTTCCATCCTTCGCGTACTTTGCGAATGATGGGAGACCACGAGTCCCAACCCCCCGTCCCCTTTTCCCAACCAGCCAGTCTTTCAAGCCCGCGAGGAGCCGCTACCGGCCGCCGCGCTGGGCCGTTCGCGAAGAAGTCTTCAACTCCGCAACCTTTTCCGCGCACCAGAGCTTGATCAACGACTGGTACGGCACATCCAGCTTCCGCGCATGGTGGCGAATGGTGTTGAGAACATCCTCCGGCATGCGCAGAGAGATAGTCTCGGTGGAGGGCCGCAGTTTGGGAAAGCTCACCAGCTTGGCCTTGCTCCAATCCACATACTCCGTGCTGTCGTTTTCAGGCGATTCCCAGACGGCGCGCTCCTCGGCTTCGTTGGCAAACTCAGGAATGGGCTTGAATTGCTTG
>PLST01000075.1 GCA_003164255.1 Acidobacteriaceae bacterium
GCGCCGGCACCACGGGCGCCCCGACCATGAGCGTCTACAGTGCGAGCAAGGCGGCAGTGCGCAACCTCGCGCGGACCTGGGCGGAGGATCTGAAGGGCACAGGCATCCGGGTAAACGTTCTGTCGCCCGGGCCGACGGCGACCGAACTCGCGAAGGCAGCGCTGGGCGAGGAGGGCCAGAAGGTCTACGCCTCGATGACTCCGCTCCAGCGCATGGCCGATCCGGCGGAGATCGGGGCNNGCGAGCTCGCCGTCGACGGCGGCCTCGCGCAAATATAGCCCAAATCTGACGAGCTACGCCCGACCGTAAATTCAACATAAAAGACAACGAAAAACAAAATGGAGAAAACATATGAGTAATAACCATCAACAAAAATTGGCGGGCAAAATTGCGGTTATCACAGGCGGAAGCAGCGGGATTGGCTTGGCCACCGCCAAGCGCTTCGTTGAAGAAGGTGCGCACGTCGTGATCACTGGGCGACGAGAGAAAGAGCTTAAAGAAGCTGCAGCCCTTATCGGGAGAAACGTTACGACGGTCGCAGGCGACGTGTCGCGCTTGGAAGATCTGGACCGGCTCTATGCCGTCGTGAAAGAGAAACATGGTCACATCGACGTACTCTTCGCGAACGCGGGCGCGGGTACGGTCGCACCGCTTGCGGTGGCTACTGAGGCACATTTTGATCAGACCTTCGACGTGAACGTGAAAGGGCTGTTCTTTACGGTGCAGAAGGCCCTTCCCCTCTTCAAAGACGGCGGTTCGATTATCCTCACCTCTTCGGTCTCGAACGTGTTGGGGCTCCCAGGGTTTAGCGCCTACGCAGCGAGTAAGGCGGCTGTGCGCAACTTCGCGCGCGCCTGGACTATGGAGCTGAAAGACCGCAAGATCCGCGTGAATTCGATGAGCCCCGGACCAATTGATACCCCGGCCTTGGCGACGACGACGGGCCTTACCGCTGAACAGGCCGAGCAAGCGGCCGCACAGTTCGCTACGCAGATCCCAATGGGTCGCAGAGGCATGCCCGGGGAAATTGCAGCAGCAGTCGTGTTCCTAGCCTCTGATGAAAGTTCTTTCATCACCGGTATAGATCTCCCCGTCGATGGAGGCTTGGCGCAGGTCTAATACGGAGCGCAGATCAAGCTGTGAGAGAAATCGAAAAAAATAGCGGTGGTGTGAAAGCTGTCGCGCTGAAACTTACACGATCCGATGTAAGGGAAAAGGAGAGATTTCGATGAGCATCGAAAAGAATGTCCAGGTTGTGAAGGATTTCTTTGCAGCAATAGGCAGCGGCGATAAGCAACGTGTGCTGGCATTGGTTGCCGAAGATATTGAGTGGATCGTTCCGGGCGAGGGCTGGCCTCTGGCCGGCACGCACCGCGGGCACGCGGGAATAGCGGACGTGCTTCAGAGGGCGTCAGAAGAGCTGGAAACGAAATACCCGGGGCCCCCCGAATTCGTGGCGCAGGGAGACCGGGTTCTGGTCATCGGCGTCGCTACGGGGAAAATCAAAGCCACGAATAAGGCGTTCAAGGACGAGTGGGTCTTCGACATCACCGTTCGAGACGGCAAGCTGACGAGGATCCAGGAGTACATCGACACGCAAGCACTGGCGCGNNGGACGCGTCCGGGCTGGCGTAGCGCTGGCCATCTGCGCCATCGGGTTGGGTAGACGGTGGATCAGCCGTGGTTCGCCCCCTCGGACGCCGCGCGCTCGTCGAATGCCAACCGTAAAGGAGATCCAGATGCTCGACCAATCCAGGCTGCACAAGAGATGAACCAAACTCCAGATCAACTCCATGCCGACCAGATGGCGGACACGGTGGCCTTTCCGGTTCTCTCCGCGGCCGAGTTGGAGGAATGTGCGGAGTTCGGCACCCGCTGTTCGTTCGCGGCAGGCGAAGACCTCTTCCGGGCGGGTGCCCAGCCGTTTGACTGCTACGTGATCCTCTCGGGCGAAGTTTCCATTATTGACGTCTTGACGGATGAGCCGACCTATTTGGTTCGCCTCCGGGGGGGGCAATTCACGGGTGACATTGATTTGTTCACTGGCCGACGCGCGGCCGCCTCCTGCGAGGCTATCTCCCAGGTGGAAGCTATCCGCATCTCGTCCGACAAAGTCCGTGAGATGTTGGTGCGCCAGCCGACCTTGGGCGCGCGTATTTGGCGAGCGTTTCAACGCCGCCGCGAGTTGCTGATGGCGACGGATTTCCAGGGGCTGAGTGTATACGGGGCTGAGGACGACAAGCGAACCCTGGAAACCGTCGAATTCCTCTTTCGCAACGGCGTGCCGCATCACTGGATGAACATTGCGGAGGAAGAAAACGCCACGCGAATACGAGAAATCGCCGGCGATGACCTCCACTATCCGATGATCGCCTGCGGAAAGAGGCTGCTTTTCCGTTCTCCCGGCTTGACGCAACTGGCGGAAGCCATCGGCGTACGTCACCGTATCCCTGAGAAAACATATGATGTCATCGTCCTCGGGTCCGGACCGTCGGGATTAGGCGCGGCCATTTGCGCGGCCTCCGAAGGTCTCTCCACCCTGGTGCTCGACGGACTCGGGCCAGGCGGACAGGCCGGTTCCAGCTCGAAGATCGAGAACTACGCGGGCTTCCCCAATGGCGTGACGGGGCGCGAACTAGCGCAACTCTCCTATTTGCAGGCGCTCAAATTCGGCGCGGAGTTCGTTGCACCCTGCCATGTGACGGAGTTGAAGCGTGGCGACGGTCTCTACCAGGTGCGTACGAGCGAGGGCGACGTTGCTATCAGCAAAACGGTGATCCTCGCCACGGGTGTTTCCTACCGCTTGCTCGACGTGGAAGGATCAAATGACTTGCTCGCTTCCGGCGTTTACTACAACGCCACCGCGGTCGAGGCCCGGATGTGCAAGAACTGGCCGGTCCATGTGATCGGCGGGGGCAACTCAGCCGGGCAAGCAGCAATGTTCCTCACGCAGTATGCGCGAAAAGTTACGCTCGTGGTGCGCGGTAGTGATTTGCGCAAGAGCATGTCCTCGTATCTCTGTGATCGGGTGGCGGCAAATCCGGAGATCGAAGTTCGTTACCATACCCAGGTCACGGCCATCGAGGGAACGGAACACATCAAAGCCGTTCACTTGCGCGACGACGTTGGAAACGTTGCCCGCGAGGAGACGACGGGTGTTTTCATCTTCATCGGCGCCAGGCCGAGAACGGATTTCCTGCCGGCCGAGGTGGCTCGCGATGACAAAGGTTTTGCGTTGACGGGTTCGGCCGTCGCAAAGTTGGAACGTTGGAAGGAACAGCGCCTACCCGAGGTACTCGAAACGAGCTTGCCGGGAGTCTTTGCCAGTGGCGATTGCCGCAGCGGTACTACCAAGCGGGTGGCTTTTGCAATCGGTGACGGCGCTCTGGCGGTCAGCTGCGTCCACAATTTTCTGGGCACGTACCCGATTTGATAGCTCGGAGAATTGGATTCGACCCCATCCTGGGGACAGGGTTGTCTGCTGTCATCGGCACTCGGCCGCCGCGATAAGCANNCCCCCCCCGAGTTCATAGCGCAGGGAGACCGGGTTCTGGTCATCGGCGTCGCTACCGGGAAAATCAAAGCCACGAATAAGGCGTTCAAGGACGAGTGGGTCTTCGACATCACCGTTCGAGACGGCAAGCTGACGAGGATCCGGGAGTACATCGACACGCAAGCACTGGCGCGGGCATCCGTGATGGCCGCGAGCCCCGGGCTTGAACCCATCTGAAATTGGCGGATCTCGGTGAGTGCATTTTTCGCCAATGCACTCACTGAGACACGATAACTACCGGGAAGGCGGCTTGTGTGAAGGAACTTCCGATGTATTGGCACTGTCCCGATCGGATTATCGGCCACCCGCCAACTACCTCGGACTAAACTTCACCGCAACCACTGACCCGCTTACTCCCAGCTAAAAGCTAGAAGCTAAAAGCTAGAAGCTAAAAGCTAGAAGCTAGGAACTGGAAGGTGTCTTACCGTTATAATTGCCCTGCCGTAACGCCCTCTTCGCCCCCGCGCTGAAGTTTAAATATGGAGTCCCGAAAGATGACATTTCCCGCCTCTCGCCGCCTTCACCCTCTCGCCTCTCTCATCATCGCCGCTTCCTTCTCCACCGGCTCAACCCCCGCGCAACAACCACTCAAGACCCTCCTCGTCGATGTCGATCATCGCCCCGTCACCAGCCTCGATGGGGACTGGCACTACCTGGTCGACATGACCGGTAGAAGCCTCTACACCGCCGACGGAGCAGTGCACGACGGCGGGTACGGAATGAATGAGCACCCCGCGCTCGTCGGCGAGCGCAAAGGGCAGGAATACGACTTCGCTCAAGCACCCACACTCAAAGTTCCCGGAGACTGGAATACGCAGGATCCAACCTTGTTTCGCTACGAAGGCGTTCTCTGGTACCAGCGCGACTTTACCTGGCAGCCCAAGCCGGATACGCGCACCTTTCTTCATATTGGCGCGGCCAACTATCGCTCCTATATATGGGTAAACCAGAAGCGAATCTGCGATCACGAAGGCGGCTTTACCCCGTTCGACTGCGAAGTCACTTCCGTTCTTCATCCCGGCAACAACTTCGTCGTCATTGCCGTTGACTCCACCCGCCTGGTCGACGGCATTCCTTCCGTCATCGCCGACTGGTACAACTACGGCGGTCTTACCCGCGACGTTTCGCTCGTGGATGTGCCCAATGCATTTGTCGATGACTTTGACGTTCATCTCAAACCGGGAACCACCGATCGCCTTGCCGGCTACGTTCATGTAGTGGACGGCGCCGCGGCCATGCCGGTATCTGTTCGCATCCCCGAGGCTGGCGTCGAAGCATCCATCAAGACGGACGCCACGGGCCGCGCCGAATTCGATGTCCCCGCGAAAAGTCTCAGCCTCTGGTCACCGGACAACCCGCATCTTTACAAAGTCAGCATCGCAGCCGGCAACGACTCCCTCACCGATGACATAGGTTTCCGCGAAATCCGAGTAGACGGAACAAGAATTCTTCTCAACGGCAAGCCAATCTTCCTCTACGGCGTAAATGCCCATGCGGAAGCGCCCTATCGCACCGGCCGCGTAGACTCCGACAAGGACGTAGAGGCCATCTTCGGCTTCCTCAAAGATCTCAATGCAAACTTCGTTCGCCTTTGCCACTACCCACACGATGAGCGCATGGAGCGCATGGCCGATCGCAAGGGCATCATGGTCTGGTCGGAGATACCCAATTGGCAGCACATCTCGTTTGACAAGCCCAGCGTTTACGCCAAGGCAGTTGGCATGCTGCAGGAAATGATTCGGCGCGACCGCGACAAGGCGTCGGTGATTCTGTGGTCGGTGGCCAATGAAACGCCTGACAATCCCACCCGCACCGAGTTTCTCTCGAATCTCGCAGCTGAAGCCCACAAACTCGACTCCACACGCCTGGTGACGGCCGCGTTCTTGCAGCCCAACAATCCCGGGGATACAAAAATCCTTACCGATCCGCTCGCTCAGTCGCTCGATGTCGTCGGCGTCAACGAGTACGTCGGCTGGTACAGCTACACGCCCGATCAGGCGGAGAAGGTCAAATTCGTTCTGCCCGAAAAGCCCATCATCATCAGCGAATTTGGCGCCGAAGCCAAGGCGGGCAATCACGGCCCCAAAGATCAGCGTTGGACCGAGGAGTATCAGCTAGATTTTTATCGCCACAACTTCGCCATGCTTTCAAACATTCCGCAGGTTCGCGGATTCGCTCCTTGGGTGCTCATGGATTTTCGCTCGCCCACGCGCAACATTCCCGTGCTTCAGGACGGATACAACCGCAAGGGACTAATCTCGGAAGACGGAAAAAAGAAGCTGGCATTCGACTTCATAGAGAAGGTCTACAAGGATCACACCTACGGCAAACCAGAGTAAGGACTCCGCAACTGAGGCCTGGCAAACTCGGATCTCCGCGTCACGTCGGGAGGCAGGTCTCGAACCAATTGCCTGCACTTTGCAATCTGGAATTTGCGCCCCCCGTCCGGCTACGTATAATGAAGGCGGCCCTCTCACGCGCCTGCGTGGGTACGTTGCGGGAGTAGTTCAGTGGTAGAACGTCAGCTTCCCAAGCTGAATGTCGCCGGTTCGATCCCGGTCTCCCGCTCCATTATTTTTTCCTACCCGCGCTTGTCATGTTGAGCGAAGCGAAACATCTCAGAGAACTGTCCCGCACGGCGTCGCTTTGGGATTTTTGATGA
>PLST01000466.1 GCA_003164255.1 Acidobacteriaceae bacterium
ACCGCAGCATTAATCTCGACGACTTCAATGCGGCTCGGATCGCAATTGCCCAGCCGATGCTCGCGGTCGGCCGCGGTCATGATGTAGCGCGGCGATCTTTGCTCAGCTTCGAGTGTCTTTAAATCCATCTCAGCGCGCTTGCGCTCAATCATCCGCCAGCCGGTTGCGTCCAGCGCCACTGGATCCTGGGAGACAAGCAGGCTGTTGCACTGCCAACTGTGCTCTGGCTTGAATGCCGGGCCGCCTTCATACATGGCCGTTGTTGCGTCGCAGATCGTCAATCGCATCCTGGAGCGGATCTCTGGCAGCATGTTCAGGTCCGCAACGTAAGGATCGCAACCGTTGGGGTGATACTTGTTGGGGTTGTGAATCACGCCGTACATATTTTTGAGCGCGATTGTCACGCCGGCGCCGTCGTGGTCTTTGAGCACCGGGACATTGATAAAGAGGTCGCTATATCGAGTGAGAATTCTCGACAGCCGGCTTCCCACACTCCCATAGGCGGTCAGGTCGTCTTCATAACCCACGCGATCAGTGCCGTAGCATTGCACACGGCTTCCGCCGAGGGACAGCCTGAAGCCCGCGCGCTCCATCTCCTGGCTGTCGCGATCCCAGACGACGATATCCCCAGCTTTGATTCCAACTTGCTGCAGCCCCTCGCAGATGGCTTCAATAAGTTCCAGGTTCGAGGCGATGCCACGGCCTCCGAGCGTGTTCACTTTGAGTCCAATGCGGTCGCCTGGACGTACCAAGCGGCGCCACGCCGCAAGAGGCGTGTCAATCGAACGATCGTGACTAAAAAGTGCGAGCATGGCGCGATCGAGCAAGACTTGAATGCGGCCGGCATCGACCGTCGAGCCGGTGCCGCGCAGGAGTGGATCGTGCGCAACCACGACTCTTGACCTGGAGATCAGCGACGCCTGTTGGGCTCGAGGCTCCCGGCTTGCTGCCAAAGCCACAGCTCCCGCCAGGGATCGTCGGAGAAAATCGCGGCGAGTGGCGCTGTGGAGGTCAGTCATGGGTGACTCCGGTGACAGAGCGGCATGAGTTTAGGCCTCGCCGCCAATCGCACAGCATAGCGGGTTCAGTGTGAACTTTCAGTGACGAACGGCACGTTCAATAAGGGGCTGCTCATCCTCACCGAAAAACACCCAAATGCTTGGCATCCAACTACTTTCCAACTTTCGCTCCGCAAAATCACTCTCCTTCTCTTCGGCCATTGCCAGGAACCTGAAGCCATTTGGATCCAGCTATTTTGGGCGCAAATTGTGCGAAATGGAACACTCTGCGCAGGATCTCCATTCTGAGCTGAGCCATTTAGTACAGATACTCACGGGAAATCCACGTACATACGAGTTCATGCGTTCTGCGAGAACGCTGGATTCTGTGTGCGCGCCACCTCCGTCTTGCTTCGATGTAGGAGCTTCTCGATCGGAACCAGAAGGCACGACGCGAGTTTCAACGAGGGAACCCACCCGCCGCTACGTGACCGATTGTGTGGCTCGCGAGAAAGTGCACAACGCTTCAAGTTAGCAGCGGGCCCATGCGCAGCAAAGTAACCGTTTGTCAGGAGGCCAACATGCAATCGATCGATTCAAAGATTTTCGTGATTCAAAACCGAAGCGAAGAAAAACATTTGCCTATCAGAATTGCCTGCTGGACAGCAGTACTGTCACTGCTAATCGCCTTCGCAGTGCCGGCGCAGGCGCAATTCGGCGCCAGCCTCTCAGGCACAGTCCTCGATCCGACTGGCGCCAGCATTCCGCAGGCGACAGTTACGCTGATCAATCCGGCAACTCAAGAAAAACAAATCTCCATCTCAAATGAGACAGGCGCGTATCACTTCAACGAATTGGCGCCGGGACAATACACACTCGAGGTTGCAGCCCCGGGATTCGGAACGAGTAACGTTACGGATCTGGCTCTGGCAGCCGAAACCCCGCGAAGTGTGAATGTAAAACTTCAGCCAGGCGCGGCTACTGAGTCGGTTCAGGTGAACGGCGATCTTGTCCCGTTGCTGCAAACGGCAGACGCGAGCATCGGCACAACCATCAACAGTGAGGAGATTCAGCGGTTGCCTACATTTGGCGCCGACCCATATGAACTGGTGCGTACTGCGCCTGGCATCACCGGCGATGGCGCGCGTAGCGGAAACGGGCAGGCGGTTTTTCTTCCGAATGGTGCTGGCCCGGGCGGTTCCAACTCCGGAATTTTTCAAACAGAGAACCAGGTCCAGATCGCAGCAGCCGGTCAGCGCCAGGCCGACAACAATTTCATGGTTGACGGTGTGAGTGTCAACTCGCTCACGCATGGCGGCTCGGCAGTAGTTTCGCCCAATGAGGAAGCGGTGGGAGCGATGACCGTGGTCTCCACGTCCTTCGATGCATCCGATGGCCGCAATTCCGGAGCGCAAATCAAGATTGTCACCCATAGCGGCACGGATAGCTTTCACGGCTCGATGTTCGGCCTGTATGACGAAGCCGGGCTGAACACCTACAACAAGTGGGGCGGCCCTTCAGGCGCCCTCACCACAGTTGTGGATAACGATCAGCGGAGTTGGGCAGGTTCGCTCGGCGGACCGTTGGTCCACAAGAAGCTTTTCATCTTTGCTTCCTGGGCTGCCTTCACCACGGCCAACAACTCTGAGACCTCTTCCTACGTTGAGACCCCGCAATATCGCGCCGCCGTTGTGGCCAACCGTGCCGGTGGAGTGAGCGCTGCAATTCTGGCCGACCCAGGCGTGACGCCAAGGATTCGCACCATCCTGACTCCGAGTTGCGCAGGCCTGACCGTGGGCGTCAATTGCAACGTTGTCACCGGCGGCCTGGATATCGGCTCGCTCACTCCCGGTGGCACTTCGCAGATTGGAGTTTTCCCTGCGAATACGCAACTCGGCGGCGGCCTGGATAACATTGCCGATGTTGAGAATGCGCAGCTTTATGTTCCTGCCCACAGCCGCGGCAACCAGTTCAACGGGCGCATCGACTATGAGTTGACGTCGAAGGACCACCTTGCCGGAAGCGTCTACTTTACCAAGTTGGACAACTACGGCGTCAGCGGCGCGGCCGGTTCGCGTCCGCAGGCGGACATTCCCTTCAAGCCGCTTAACTCCGCGGCAACCGTCATCTTTATTCACACATTCTCGGCGACGTGGTTGAACGAAGCGCGCGCCAACGGTACCCGCTTCGCGGATAACGGAGTGTCGGATGCGGCCGGTGTCGTCAATTTCGGCATTCCTTATGTCAATGTGCAAACATTGCCCTGGGCCATTCAGTTCGGCGCATACGCCGGTTCGACCACGCCTTCCCTTTATGCCGAAAACACCTACGAAGTGCGCGATATGGTGACGCATACCTGGGGGACACACGCGATCCGCATCGGAGCGGAAGTGCGTTTCGAACAGGACAACGACAATCTGCTCGGCGACCAGAGGCCCACCTATGCAATGCAGGGTCTGTGGACAATGGCCAACGACGCGGCTATCTACGAATCCGTTGAAGCCAATCCGCTCACAGGCGGCACACCGCTGACGCAAAGATATTTCCGCTCTGAAGATATTGCCGGCTATGCTCAACACGATTGGAAGGCAACACCCAATCTGACTCTGAACATGGGCCTGCGGTGGGAATACTTCACACCGCTGCGGAACAAGGGTTCGATGATCAACTATCCGGTGCTCGGCACAGCTCCGGGACAGCAACTGAGCGGCATCACCCTTCAATTGCGCGACCACCTTTGGAACGCTCAGCCGCACAATCTTGCTCCCAAGGTTGGCTTCGCCTTCACCCCAGGTTTCTCGAAACAGAAGTTGGTCATGCGCGGCGGATTTGCCATGGCCTACAACCACCTGGATATCGCGCTCTTCAACAACGCGCTCGAAGATGGGCCCGGCGTGGCCAACTTCGGGCTGTGCTGTGCTGGCAACGGAGGTTCGCAAGGCGTGAAATATGAAAAGGGAACCAGCACATCACCATCAAGTTTCCCAATTAATCCCGCGCTCAATCTCGGCATCAACCCTGCCACTGGATTTCCTTGCGAGTACGGCTCCACCGCAGGACATTGCGTTGTGAATGCTGAGAGCTATGAGGTCTACGGTGCATTACCCAACACAAGGCAGCCGGTAAGTTACCTGTACTCGCTGGATCTGCAATATGAACTGCCGTACAACTTCCTCGGCACGGTAGGATATACGGGAAGCGTTGGGCGTCATTTTGCGCGCCTTGTGAATCAGAACTTCACCAACTCGCAGTGCTATCCAGCAACCGCAAACTGTGGCGGAACAACGGCAATCACGCCGGTTTATGCCGCATACTTCGCACAGACTGACTCCAATCAGTCCTACAACTCGCTCAATGTCAATTTGACGAGGCGCCTTGCTCACGGCCTCAACGTGTCAGCGTATTACACCTGGTCGAAGTCGCTTGACCAGGTATCAAACGGAGATTCGGCGGATTCAAACGCCAATCAGACCAACCCAGCAAACAACACCACGGAGTGGGGACCATCCGATTACGATGTGCGCCATCGCCTCACGGCTACGGCAGTGTATGAATTCCCGCACGCGCGGTCAGGCAGCGCATTTTTGAAGACCGTGGCCAACGGCTGGCAGGCCAACGGCGTGCTGACCTGGCACACGGCGTTCCCTTGGACGCCCGTTACCTATGACCTCCAGGCAAACGAACTGATCACGGGCGCAAACCTGGTCGGTCCGACGCGTCCGCTGGCTTATTACGGAGGCGCCGGTTCGAGCTGCTCGAACAGCGCCTGGCAAACGGGCTCCAACTTCTCCAAAGGCGGTCCCGCCTACTTCAACACGACTCCGCCCACAAGTGTTAACGCCCCGCTTTATGTACCTGGTATCGGCCGCAACAGTTTCCGCGGCCCTTGCTACTTCGACACAGACATGAGCTTTGCCAAGGAGACAACCTTCGAGCCCTTCGATCGCCCCGTTTCGTTGCGTCTTCAGGTCAATGCTTACAACATCTTCAACATTCTTCAACTGGCGCCGATATCGTTCAACAGCGGCGGCTCCAATATTCAAAGTGCCACTTTTGGCGAGTCGCAGAGTGGCGATGCAGGTCGCGTGCTTGAATTGACGGCTCGCTTCCAGTTCTAGGCGCTGTACCACTTGGTGCTTCGGGTGAGACGTATCCACCCGAAGCACCGATTATTTCTTCCTCAAATATGCCAGCCGCGGCTATGAAAGCCCGTTCGCTGCATGGCCTGAAGAATCTCCTTGTTGTGCATAAAGTGCTTCCAAACCAACTCGGAGCGAAGATTCTCCGCCATCAGGACTGAGATTCCCTGATCGATCCCCAAAACATCGTTGTCGTACCAGTTGGCAGCGGGATGAAACGCGTCCATGAGTCCGTAGCGCCAAGAGGCATGTGATGTTCTCGTTTGATCGATCTTATTCGCGTGGAATGAGAGAATTGTTGAGCGTAGCAGGTCGCATGATCCACTGACCATGATTTGGAGGGTATCCGTGCTGCGAATGAATTCAAGACGATGCGAGGCCAACAGCTTCGTCAACAACCTCGACGCCAGTCTTCCGATCAATGCACGCCTCTGCGGGATCCTTGCCTGCGCCATCCTCTGTTGCATGGCGGCTGGAAGCCAACCCCGTGCGGCGGCACAAGCATCCACTCCGGCTCCTGCGCAGCCTCCAGTCAAGGTCACACATCCATCGAACGCCCAGCTTGCCGACGAAAACATTGAGGTCCGCGTCGATCGCCTGCTCCGGCAGATGACCATCGAAGAAAAGATCGGGCAGCTTGTTCAATACAACGATACAGGCGAGGCCTCTCCTGTGCCGGCGGTCGATGCCAACCAGGGCGCGATTGCGGCAATAAACCCGGAGACCGCCAATCATGTGAATGCCATGGATCTGGCTGCCAAAGGCCGGCTAGGTTCAATGCTCAACACCATCGGCGCTGAGCGAACGAACACATATCAACATCTTGCCGTGGACAACACCCGTCTGCACATTCCTCTGCTCTTCGGTGCGGATGTCATTCACGGTTTTCGCACCATTTATCCTGTGCCTCTTGGCCTGGCCGCGAGCTTTGATCCGGACCTTGTCGTGGCTCTTTCCCATATGGCCGCTGAAGAGGCGACAACCGCGGGAGTGCGCTGGTTTTACTCTCCGATGGTCGACATCAGCCGCGATCCACGCTGGGGACGAACCGTGGAGGGAGCCGGTGAAGACGCCTTCCTTGGCGCCGCAATGGCTCGGGCCTACATTCGCGGCTACCAGGGCGACAGCCTCGCCATTCCAGGAAATGTCGCCGCTTCAGTCAAGCACTTCGCAGCCTATGGCGCTGCCGAGGCCGGCCGCGAGTACAACACGACAGACATGTCCGAGATCCGTCTGCGCCAGGACTACCTTCCTCCTTACCAGGCCGCAGTCGAGGCGGGCGCTGCCACCATCATGAGCGCTTTCAACTCCCTCAATGGCGTACCGGCGAGCGCCAATCCGTTTCTTCTAAGCACAATCCTGCGCGGAGAATGGGGCTTTAATGGGTTCGTCGTCAGCGACTATACCGCCGTGATGGAGCTGATGAACCACGGCATTGCGCTCGATCCTGCGACCGCAACCCGAAAGGCCATTACCGCCGGCGTCGATGTGGATATGATGTCGCACTTCTACGACACCGAGTTACCTGGGCTCATCCGTTCAGGTCAGGTTCCGATAGCGGTGGTCGATCAAGCTGTGCGGCGCGTGCTTCGCGTAAAGTTTGCAACCGGGCTGTTTGAGCATCCTTACGCTGAGGGCGTCGAGGTCAAGGCCGCGGTGGCAGCGCATCGGCCAATGGTGCGCACGGCGGCCGAAGAGTCGTTTGTCCTGCTTAAGAACGACAAGCTCACTGACGGCGCGACCTTGCTTCCACTTTCACCGGCACGAAAACGAGTGGCGCTCATCGGACCGCTCGCCGACGACAAGGCAGACATGGTAGGAGCCTGGGCTGGCGCAGGGAACCAAGGCGACATCATCACGCTTCGGGAAGCGCTGGAACAGCGTGCCCGGCAGTTGGGAACTTCTCTTGTCTACTCCAGGGGGACTGAAATCGATGGCGCTTCGGAGGCTGGTTTTCCTGAAGCCGTCGAATCGGCCCGCGCTGCCGATGTTGTCATTCTTGCGCTCGGAGAATCGGCTGCCATGAGCGGCGAGGCAGGCTCACGTGCGAACCTTGATCTGCCCGGCAACCAACAGCAGCTTCTTGAAGCCGTGGTAGCTGCGGGCAAGCCGGTGGTTCTTCTCATCTTTTCGGGTCGTCCACTCGTGCTCGACTGGGCAGCCAGGCATGTTCCCGCAATCATTGAAGTCTGGTTCCCCGGAACCGAAGCCGGGAACGCAATCACCAGCGTTCTCAACGGCGATGTGTCTCCCAGCGGCAAGCTGCCCATGAGCTTCCCCCGCGCCTTGGGTCAGGAGCCGCTTTACTACAACCAGTTTCCGACGGGACGCCCAGCCACGGGAATCGACCTGTCAAAGCCGCCAGGCGACGGCACACGCTTCTTCTCCCGCTATATTGATGTCCCCAACAGCGCGTTGTTCCCCTTTGGCTACGGGCTGTCCTATTCGAGCTTCACGTACAAAGACGTCAAGGTTTCGAGGGGCAGCATCCAACTTGCGCAGGCTCTCACCAACCGAACCGAGCCTCTGCTTGAAGCGAGGTCGATCGTGACGAATTCGGGCGACCGAACCGCAACCGAAGTTGTCCAATGCTACGTGCGCAATCTGGGAGCAAGCATTGAGCAGCCGGTACGAAGCCTGGAGGGATTCCGCCGCATCACCCTTGCTCCCGGAGAGTCGAAACAGGTCAGCTTCCCTCTGGGCTTCAAGGAACTCTCTTTCTTCAACCTTGAGAGCAAGCCAACGATCGAGGCAACCCATTACACGGTCTGGATCGGAGGCAGTTCGCAGGCCAGCGAGCAAGCCGATTTCGAAGTGGTTTCTCCGGTTGGAACGGCAGATTCGCACTGATGTGCAGGGCGCCATCGTCTTCCGTTGAATCTTGGATGCCTGCCGCGACGGTCAATGTGAACCCTGAACGGTCAACTGGCAGGCTGAGAACTCATGGATGACTGCGGGAGCAGGTCAAGCGTGCGCTCGACCTCAACTGGATCGACTCGGAAGCCGCCAGGTTCGGCTTGGCCCACGACGAATGCGAAGTCCATGCCTGCCATGTCGGTCGTGCGTTTAAGCACGCCGCTGAATCGATCCGGCGGTTGTAGCGTCACCAGCGCTCCTCCCGTTTGCATGGTCATGAGGCCGTGGGCCAGATTGCTGCCTTCCACCCCAATGACAATTCTGGCGCCCGCGCAACCGGCAACGATGGTCGGTACGTCATCCCGGGTAACATCCAGAATGCGAAAGCCCCTGCGCTCGCGCAGATGCTCGGCCAGTTCGATTTCGTTGAACATGATCCGCGCTTGGCCTGAAGCGCGACGCAAAATAAATACGCCGGGGTGCGGTTCGACCTTCACGTTGGCCAGCAACTTTTCTCGAACCAGCGTGAAGCGCTCAAGCTTGCTCGCGTTATTGCCCCAATCGTCGTCAAACAGTATCGTCTTGCGCAAAAAAGCGGAATTCACGCGTAGCGTGCTCATGCCCAGCCATGCCTCGTACTGGGGTATATGCGTAGTGACATTTCGATTCGGTCCGACAATCACCCCATACTCTTTGGCAAGCAGATAATTCTGGCAATCGTCCGTCAGCCAAAGGGCGAAGAACTCGATGCCGTCATATGTGTTGTAGATGGCGCTGCTGTCGATCTCATATTCAACCCGCATGCGCGGAACGTACCGGTCGATCCTGGGAAGGT
The DNA here is from genome assembly GCA_003164255.1 of Acidobacteriaceae bacterium. GTDB lineage: Bacteria > Acidobacteriota > Terriglobia > Terriglobales > Acidobacteriaceae > Telmatobacter. The sequence continues at coordinate 8,829 of PLST01000466.1, forward strand.
GTATGCGCGAATGCAGGTCCAGGCGCTTGCCGGGCTTGTACAGCGATCCGTCTACAAGCATCGCGTCCCGCACCTCGAATCCACGCGTTGGCGGCTGAACGGTCACAATGCCGCCAGTCATATCGCGCCTTGGATCGTCTGTATACACATGCCCCGTCACTCGCTCAAATTGTCCCGGCAAAAAAAGAGCCGCCCGCGACACCGACGTTGTGCCCGGTGCAATCTCCCATGACCTTGTGGCGAGACTCTCCAGAAACGGCCCTGCCTGAAAGAGTTTGTGCACGTCTTCATAACTCCGCCAGTAATTCGACCACGCGACCGCAGTCCATCGCCGGGACCGTTTCGGCGGAGGAAACGAGTATGGTGCCGACGTTGAGTTCCTGTCGATTGATTTGGATGCGATCGTGGCTTCCGGCATTGTCGTACGTGCCTCACGGAACTTGGTGAAAACGCCTTTGGCGCTCAGCAAACCCCTTGGATGGGATCCTTTGAGAATTCATGGCCAAAACTGAGTACCTAAAGGATACCCCACGGTCGGTGGGTTTTGGACGATTGGGATCGTGGCACAATGGTGCACCGGCTCCGACCGCCTTCCCGGCACAAAAAACCGCTCCTGCACGCTAACGCTCTGAATGCCACGCAAGCCGGACGGCGTCTTCAGCGGAATTCCGGCTGTGTCACACCGGCTCGGAGTTTCGAGCCAGGATGCAATCCATTTCCATCATCAGGGGACCCTTGTTGGCTCTTAGGACCGGCATGAAGTCCACAACACTGAAACCTCGACTTTCAAACTCCCTCAAGGATTCGAAGTATTTTGGCATTTGATGATAGATAGGAACGAAAGAGACTTCTGTCTGCGCTCCCTGAAAGTTAGCCAGAACCCCGTCCGCGCCACGGAGAACTTCCAGGTCAAATCCTTGCGTGTCAATTTTGAGATAGAGTCGCTGCGCAGGAATACCGGCCATACATTCGTCGAAGAGGTCGTCGAGGCGCCTGATTTCAACCGTTTCCCGGCCAACAATTTGATTTGTCGGTAGTGTTTGAGAAGGTCCCGTTGGAGTGAGAAACGAGTTCAGCAAATCGCACTCGCAAACATTGATCTCAGCCTGACCGGCTTTGGAGCCCAACGCATATTGAAACACTCGCCAAGGCGGTCGTGCAGCGGCATGCTTTGAAAGGTCCTCGAAAGCGGCGCGGACCGGTTCAAACGAAACAATCCATCCTTTATATCCGATGTCGCGGAGTTGATCTCCAAATCCACCATGATTCGCTCCGACATCGAAAACGCAATCGATTGAAAGCTTGTTGAGCACCCTGCGCAATGAGTCGCGCGAACGAACCCAATCGCTCGGTGGATTGGGCACGACCTCAACACCAAATGAGCGCAGGCACCTTTGCGCAATCTTCACCAGTTTCATGTAGCTTCCCCGCCTTCACCGTTAAGCTACCGGGGCCTTCGATTTCTGCTTTCTCGGCCCTCGGAGAACATAACCCAATTCCCGGGTGCGAAAGTTAACTCCAATATAATAAGGCATTAAGCGCATGAATACGGATACACCTCGGGGGAGTGCTTCGTTTCATACCATCCATTTGCTGGAAAGACCTCACCAGCAACCGAGGCGATTACGACAGATTCATGACCCATCTGATCCGTTTCTCACCGGTCGGATCCATTCGCTTGCCGCTATGCGAGCGCGGCCTTCAACCTGAGAGGACAGTTCGACACCCATTACGCTCTGAGAGGCTGAAAACCTCGGGATGTAAATCGAAAAGCGTCTGCGACCGTGCTCCTTTGCTTCGTAAAGCGCTGCATCCGCGCCTTTCAGCATCTCCACTGCATCCATCTCTTCGGCGGAGAACGTGCAGACTCCAACACTCACAGAAACCGGCAACGTGTGGTTCTCGAATTGAATGGGCCCCGACGCAACCACCACCAGCTTTGCGGCAATGCTCTCGACATTGGCGCTATCGAATTCGGGAAGAAGNNCTGTGCCCGAATGTATCATTGACTTCCTTAAACCTGTCGAGGTCCAACATCAAAACCGCAAGACCGGTATGGTGTCGTTTTGCAGCCTCCAGCGCAACGTTGAGCCGGTCCTGGAGCACGAGTCGTGTCGCCAATCCCGTAAGCGTGTCGTGTTGGGCCATGTGGCGGAATCGCTCTTCGCTTAAACGAATGCGCCTTCTGAGTACCACCACCCACCACAGCACACCAAGCGTGCCAGCCAATGCGACGGCCAACAGCAGAACCATATGGGGCGGCGTCCACCATGAGGCCTTGCGCACGATAACCACATCGGCGGGTGAGCGCATCAGCACGCTGAACGCCATGGGGACCGCTGTCCCGATCTCGAGGCCGGTTCTCTCCGCATCCAGCTGGACGGAACAGATCCCGGTAATGCGCAGAACGCTCCCTTCCTTCCAGGTGCTGGTTTCGGCCCCGCCCAGATCCTGAGGAAGTACTGCCGTGAAGATGGTCTTTCCTGACCGGATCAGCAGTCTGATATCAGTCGAGGCGAGATCGCGCGAGACCAATAGGCCCTCGATCTGTATGATTTCGGATTCGTGTCCGTCCAGCAGCGCTTGCTCAGCTGTCACCGGAAGGGCTGTGATGGGTGTGGTGGCAGCCAAGCCCACGTCTCTGAAGACCGCGTCAGTGAGTATCGGCGCGCTTCCTTCTGCCCTGGCGAACCCGGCAATGTCCACAATCTCGCCGCTGCGCAATCGAGTCGTTTGGATTGTCTGCGCGCATATCCCGCGCGTGGCATCCCGTATGCACACGGACGAGCCCGGCCATTGCAGCGTGACCTGTCCTCGCACGTGCACACGGTGGGCCAGCAAGGGAGCCACATCCCACTGCAACAACCTGTCGATGGGCATGACGGGCAGTTTGAACGGGTCGCCTGGCGCGGGTTCCAAAACTTCCACCGCTGAGAGATTGGGACATTGAATGCGGACGCCGATCATCTGCCGGCGGCGGCGGTCAAACAGAGGACTGGCGTTGCCGCGAATGCGTACCTTTGCGTCTACCAGGCGAGAGTAATTGACGCCCGCCTCCTTGGTGATGAGGATCGAAGTCGTGCCATCCGACATGGTCAGTTGCAGGCTGATGTGACGGTCGTTTTCGACCAGCGAGTGAACTACGCCCTCTACCTCAACCCACTGGCCATCTTCAGCGCCGGACAAAAGGCGAGCGAGGCTTGGCCGGTCTGCGTCGGCAGGAAGACCCTGATACCCGATCACCTTGATTTCTGGTTGGGCAACAATCGGTGCAAACTCCCCAGCACCGCTAACGCCCCTCAGATCGACCAGCGATCCGGCTGGCAGCGACTCGAACACGCCCTGCGGAAGTTCCACAAAAATGCTTCCCGTTGAGTCGTGAACGAAAAGCCCCGTGCGATGGGCGCCGACCTTGGGATCGAAGAAGGTTACCACCGCTCGAAGGTGCACGGGGAAGGCGCGCGCAGCCTCCTTTGAACTGAGACTGTGAACCGCATTGGCAGTGGCGAGCGTTCGTAGTTTTTGAGCGAGTTCCTTCGTGGATCCGGTAGTTTCAGCGGGCGCGGCGATCAAGCTGCCTGCAGCCATCAGGCCGCCAAAAACAAAGGCAGCCATCCCCAGCAGACGCGATCCACGCCGTAACCAAAACCCGGCTTTCAACGCTTTGTCCCTCGCATTTCTGCGCCTCGGCAGGGGTGCTCGCCGGCTAGCNNCGGCAACAATAACTCAGCATCGCCAAACTAAGTCCCATCCATGGGTGTCTATCGGCAGAGGTTTCAAAAACTTTACCAGGAAATCCTTCAACGCCCTTGCGCTCGATCCTCCGGCTTGCTCCCAAAGTCACAGCGCCCGTGAGCCTCTGCTTGAGAAGATCCCGGCGGCAGGAGTTGCGGAGGTCAGTCATAAGGGACTCCAGTGACTGAGCGGCTTGGGCTCGGCCCTCGCTGCTAAGCGCGAAGCATAGCCGATTCAGTATGAATTTTCAGTGACGTGCGGCACGGTCAAAAAAAGTTGCCACACTCCGCCCCAACCCACCCAAAAGCCTGGCGCCAAACCACGGTCCTGCACTTGCGCCACCTTGACATCGGAGCGTGTTCAGAAGCATCCTTCAGTCAATTCTCACTTTGACCTTTTCAGGTAATGGGGGTGGAATCATGGCGCCTACGACGTCTCGCCGCGCGTTCTTATCAGCCGGATTGGCATTGCCGGTTGCAAGTGCAAGCTCCAAAATCGATTTCTGGAATCCGGCGGAGCCTGCCGCTTCAGCGGTAAAGCTCGACTACAAAGTATTGGGTCGCACGGGGTTGAAGGTGACCACCGTGGGATTCGGCTGCATGATCACGTCGGACGGCAGTGTCATTGAGCGCGCCGCCGATGCCGGCATCAACTACTTCGATACCGCGCGCGGCTATTCGCACGGCAACAATGAGCGCATGGTGGGCGCGGCGCTGGGTGCAAAGCGGAAGCAGGTTGTGCTCTCGACCAAGACGCACGCGCCTGACAAGGCGGGGATGCAGCAGCACCTCGAACAGAGCCTGCGCGAATTGAATACGGATTACATCGATATCTGGTATCTGCACGGCCATAGCAGCGGGGACGAAATCCATGACGACATGATCGAGGCCCAGCAAACAGCCAAGCAGCAGGGCAAGATTCGCTTTGCCGGTATCAGTACGCACAGCGGCCAGCAGCAACTGCTCCCATGGATGGCGCAAAAGGGCGCGTTCGACGTGGTTCTCGCGGCCTACAACTTCACCATGGACGCGGGCATGGAACAGGCGATTGCCACGGCCGCCAAGGCAGGCATGGGCGTGGTCGCCATGAAGGTTATGGCAGGCGGAATTCGCAGCGTGCGCCCAGGCGATCCAAACTACGACAAGCTGACCCATCCCGGAGCGTTGCTGGCTGCGTTGAAGTGGGTCGTGAACAAGCCAAACGTGGCCACCACAATTCCAAGCATCACGGACAACGACCAGTTGGAAGAGAACCTCAAGGCGATGGGCAGCAAGCTCTCTTCCGGCGAAGAGAAGCTGCTCGCCGCGCACCTTGAGATGATCCGGCCCATCTATTGCCGGCTCTGCGGGCAGTGTGAGGGCGCCTGCCGCAAGGGATTGCCTGTGGCCGATGTGTTGCGCTGCCTCACCTATGCAGATGGATACGGACAATTCGCGCTGGGCAGAGAGCGATTCCTTGAAGTGACCACCGGGCGCGAAGCAATCCGCTGCGGTGACTGCGCCGAGTGCACGGTCGAGTGTCCTCACGGCGTGCACGTTGCTGAGCGGGTGGCTCGGGCGCAGGAGCTGTTTGCATGAAGGCTGCAGGATTGCTGCTGGCCGTCCTGTTAGCCGCGGGGACGGCCGGCGCCGAAGACTATCTGAACTGTCATTTTGTGCCCGGCTGGGAACCTTCAGGCGCAAAACGTCAATATGCCGCTGACAATCTCTTTGAGTACAAGGACGGTGGGGCAGAAGGCTATCTGAGTTTTGGCTTCGTGCGCTTGCAGGGCATTACCTGCGCGTCCGGCGCGAACACGCTGGATATTGACGTCTCGGAGATGGGCGATGCCGATGCGGCTTACGGCATGTTCGCCGCCAACCTTGATTCCAGCTTGCCCATCGCCAAATTAGGAATGGGCGGCCAGGTCGAAAAGCAGAGCGCCAGCTTTGCCAAGGGAAAGTATTACGTGGAACTGGTCGA
>PLST01000122.1:0-4862 GCA_003164255.1 Acidobacteriaceae bacterium
ATGTTGGGCGCCCAGAAGTCGAGGCCTTCAAAAATGTCGCTGTGACCTGCGCGCACATTCTGCGCGTGCTTGATGCGGCCCTCAGTGCCGATGGCCACGGCCATTTGGTGGATACCCGGCGCGTCAAATGTGGCTGCCAGGCCCACAGGCTCTGGAAACTCGGTGGTTCCACTCACGGCCACGCCATGGAGGGACTCATTCCACCAGTCGTAGGAGGACACATTGAGGCGGGGAATGGCGCGCGCCTGGTTGACGAGCTGCGTGGCCTTCTCTTCAAGAGTCATTCTGTGGACCAGGTCGGCGGCGCGCTGCTCGGGGGGAAGAGCAGGATTCAGGTAAGCGGGCTTCTGCGCATCCTGCGCGAAAGCCATGTAGGTTGCAGCACATGAGAGCAGGATCAGAACGGAAATGACCGGGCGGACCCAAACAGGCAGCGCCAGTGGCAACCGAAAGCTTTTCATTTTCAACCTCGCGGGCGGTTCGGATTGATCTATACCATTGAGCCCAGGATCGTTGAGCCTCTGGAAAACGCAGCCCCGCCGTAGGCCCAACTTTAAAGCGCGCGCGAATTGCCTGTCAAGGGTGGAAGGAAGCCAGGAAATCGTTTTATTTCTGTATCTTGCGATTGCGGCCTGGGGTCGGCCGGTGGCGGTGATGGAGTCTTCGGCGACGAGTTTCGATGGCGTGTAACCTTTGTGGGTTCGCGCACGTAAGTGTAGATAGAAAGGCAAGCGGATGGGCATTGGATCGAGCAGCGTGCTGAGCCAGGAATTCGATCTGCTGGAGCAGTTCCGCCTGGGCGATGCGGACGCCTTTGAGACGCTTTTCCGCACTCACCAGCGAAGTGTTTACGGCTGGGTGCTGCGCATCGTGCGCAACGCCGCGGCTGCAGAAGACATTACGGTGGAGGTTTTCTGGCGCATCCACAAGGCACGGGCACGGTTTGAGGCCGGGCGGGGATTTGAGCCATGGGCGCGGCGGATTGCCACGAACGCCGCCCTGGACTGGCTGCGGGCGCGACGGCCGGAGAGCGAACTGACTGCCGATGTGATGGCGGGGCAGGGGGCGACAGGGGCCGATCCAGCCGTGACGGCGGAACTTCGCGTGAAGACGGCGCAGGCTTTTGGCCGATTGCCCGCCCAGTTGCGCGTTGCAGCGCTGCTTTCGGTGGTGGAGGAACAACCGCACAAGGAAGTGGCGGAGGCGCTGGGCATCAGCGTGACGGCAGTGAAGCTGCGCGTGTTTCGCGCGCTACGGCTGCTGAGGAAAGATCTGGAAAGGCAGGGAATGAAGCCATGAGCCGACACGATGAGGAACGCATGAAACAAACGCTGCGCGCTGCGCTGCCGAGGGTAGAAGCCGATGCCGAATCTGGGCCAGCTCCGCGTAATGACCTTTGGCCGGCAGTGCTGCGGCGACTGGATGAAGAGCGTCCTGCACCGGCGGGGCCGCGCTGGGTGTGGTTCGACGGGGCGCTGCTTGCCGGTCTGGCGATTCTTGCTGTCGCGTTTCCGGCGTCGATTCCACTGCTTGTTTATTACCTGTGAAACCGGAGTGCCTGCGCACTCAAATGAAGGAGAGTCCGATGAACACGCATCCGTATCTTCGCGCATTTCTTGCCGGAATATTTGTTCCCACGCTGGTGTTGCCGGTGATGCTTGTGGGCTTTATTACTCTTCGCCTGGTGTTGGCGGTCCCTGTGCCTATTGAGCGGTTCATTATTTTTCCGATGGCGATTGTGCCGTCGCTGTTCGGACTGTGGAACGTGCTCTACCTGGCGACGCATGAACGCACACACATGGCGCTTGGAGCTCACGGCGCGATTCTGCCGTTTCTTGGCGCACCGACAGGAGCCTTTGTGGCCAGTAGCCTTGGGATGCTGCAGATTGGCACACACGGGATCGTGTGGTTTCAGATGTGCCAGATCCCCTATGCATTTCTCGTCGCCATTTTTGCGGCGGCGGTGGCGGGGTACTACCTGGTTTGGAAGTACATTGTGGGNNCCTGGCTTGAAGAAATCGCCCAGACCTGCGCGTTCTGCGTGGGCGGCCATCGAGGCTTGAATCTCCAGAGCAAGTTCGAGCGCTGCTCGTCCCTGGCGCGCCGTCACCTTGGGAGTCTGCCTGGTGCGGACCGACTCAAGGAATGAAAGAATCTCCAGTCGCAGCGGCTCGCCGGGTGTGACCTCCGGCTTCACAAACGTAAGGCCCGGCGCCGGGCCGTCGTGGGTTCCGCCCAGGCTCTTTGCAATGTCTTTCAGCTTTTCTGGATCGTTTTTCGCGGCCGCAATCTGCATGATTGTGGTGGCGGGAATCTGACCCGAGGCGAGCAGTTTCTGGATCACGGCCGCATCGAGCTTTCCGGTTGTCAGAAACTCGGTTGCTGCCTGGGCCAGTTGCGCGGAAGCGCCAGCAGCTTCGCCGTTGGGTGCAGCGTCATCGATGCGAATGACCAGCACATCGCGGCGAGCGTAGTCAATGGAGACGTACTGGCGCGGCTCAAAGAAGCGCAGCTTGCGCACGCGCTCAGTGGAGACGCGCGAGGCGGTGAAGTTGGCGACGCATCCCGACTCGAATTCGACGCGCACGTTGGCGATGTCAACCTTTGGCGAGAGGATGGGCAGGCCGACGGCGCGGACCTCGCGGACCGGAGAGGCGGCGAGCGTGAGCACGATGTCGAGATCGTGAATCATGAGGTCGAGGACCACGTCTACGTCGAGCGCGCGGGGTGTGAAGATGGAGAGCCGGTGCGACTCAAAGAACATGGGCCGGCGGATTTTTGACTCGACGGCGAGGACGGCAGGATTGAAGCGCTCGAGATGGCCGGGTTGCAGAATGCGCAGGCCTTTTTGTGCGCGGGCGATGAGATCGTCAGCTTCAGAAAGGCTGGCGGCGAGCGGCTTTTCAACCAGGAGATCGAGTCCGGCGTCGAGCAGAGCCGAGGCGACCTGGTGATGATGTACGGTGGGCACGGCGACGGTTGCGGCGTCGAGTTGCAGATCGGCGGCCAGCAACTGCTCAATGGAAGAGAAGACAGGGATCGAGTATTTTGACTCGGCGTCGGCGGCTCGGGCAGGGTCGGGATCAACCGCGGCGACGAGGGCGACACCGAGGCCGGCGGCTTCAAGTTCGCGATAGACGCGCAGATGATTGCGACCAAAGGCGCCGGCACCGGCAACGGCGACCCGCAGGATGGATCCGCCTGCTATTTTGTGGCCTCTTCGCCTTCAACAGCCTTGAGGCAGCGGCCGTAGAGCTCAAGCAGCTGGGTGACGTGTTCATCGGGCTTGGTGCCGGCTGTGCCGGTGAAGCCGGTTGAGGGTGCGGCAGGCTTGCCGACACCGGCCGTTGCGGCCACAAACTTGAGCAGATCGAGTGCGATATCTTCATTGCGGCGAGCGCCAAGGCCCGCGCCGTTAAGTGCATCCATTCTGAACAATCTCCAACAAGGATGCTAGCAGAATGAGTCGGACTGACGCCGTGGCGGCGCCGACACCCGGGCAGGAGCGGCGTGTTCGAAAGGGTTGGACCCCTCAGTCCCTTTTATGAAAGGTGAACACGTCTGGCCGGTTGTAGTGTCCTGCAACATCCAGGTCAAACTTTCCGCGCGCAATATCGCCGATGTCGATTTCAGCGGTGAGTAGGCCTTCCTGCTGCATGGGGCCAGCGATGACTGTGCCTTGTGGAGAAACAATGAGGCTTCGTCCGTCAATCACGCCGCCTTCCTCTCGCAGATCATCCGGCCAATCTTCTTTTACAAGTTTTTGACACGCGCTCAGCACAAAGCAGCGACCTTCATAGGCTATGTGGCGCATGCTGGTCTGCCATATTTCTCTCGAGTCGACTGTCGGCGCGCACCAAAGCTGAACACCCTGTCCGTAAAGATGTTGGCGGAACAGGGGCATGTAGTTTTCCCAGCAGATGGCCACGCCAATGCGCCCGATCTCAGTATTCACAGCGTCGATCGTCGATCCGTCCCCCATACCCCAGAGCAGGCGTTCTGTCCCGGTTGGCATCAGCTTGCGATGGTTTGAGATCAACCCAGCCGCGGGAGAAAACACCAGAGACGTGCAGTAGAGTGTGCTGCCTGCGCGCTCAATCACACCAACCACAATATGCAAGTCCAGTTCTCTGGCCCATCCCGCCAATATTTCAGTCTCCACGCCGGGGCAGACAATGGCGGAGTTGAAATAACGCAGGAAAAGATTACGACCCTCGTCCGTGCGGTTGCCTACCGTCGCACCAAAGGTCAGCCCTTTGGGATAGCCACCGATCAGCGCTTCAGGAAAAACAAGCAGCTTCGCGCCTGAAGCTCCTGCCTGCCGGCACATCCGCTCCACTCGCTGGAGCGTGGCCTCCGTGTTAAACATCGCGCTGCCAACCTGTGCAACAGCAACTCGCATCATGCAACTACGATATCTTTCCGGCTGCTTCGATGCATAGCGCTTGCGCATGAAGTATTTCCTGCCCAGTGGCAATTTCGCGTACCCTGAAGGGGATGCGGACCGCATCCATTGGCTTGGGCGCGAACCTTCCCAGCAAGATCGGCCCACCGGAGTCCACGCTGGCGGCGGCCTTTGCTCGCCTTGAGGAATTGGACGCGATCACGGCCTGCTCCTCGCTTTATTCGACGGCGCCGGTGGGTTTTGCCGAGCAGCCGCGCTTTTTGAACGCGGTGGTTACGCTTGAAACGGAGCTGACGCCGTTCCAACTGCTGGGAGCGCTCTTGAAGATCGAGCGTGAGTTCGGCCGCGATCGGCTGTCTGCGATTCCCAATGGCCCGCGGACACTTGACCTGGACATTCTGCTCTATGACGATTTTGTGATTGGCGGGGCGAGCCTGGTGATTCCCCATGAGCGGCT
>PLST01000122.1:4908-5426 GCA_003164255.1 Acidobacteriaceae bacterium
CTTAGCGGTCAGGCTGCGCAGGGCTCGCAGGCGAACGCGCCGACGGCAACCCAAACGACAAATACACCGGCAGCGACGACCACGGTGACGGTGACGGCGTACAGGACACCGCTGAGCGACCTTGAGAGCCCGGTGACCACGCGGCTGCTGAGCGAGCGCACCTTGAGCACGGCGGCCGCAGTGACGCTGGACGGACAGGTGCGGCAGATTCCGGGGCTGGAGCTGTTCAGGCGATCGAGCTCTCTGGTGGCGAATCCGACTTCGCAGGGTGTGAGCCTGCGAGGGCTCGGTTCCACCTCAGCGAGCCGCACGCTGGTGACGGAAGACGATGTGCCGCTCGCAAATCCCGTGGGCGGCTGGATTCAATGGGAAGAACAGCCGGAGTTGTCGATCCGATCGATTGAGCTGGTGCGCGGCGGAGCCAGCGACCTGTACGGTTCGAGCGCAATCGGTGGCGTGATCAACGTGATCCCGGTGCGGCCGACGCAGGACGAGGTGGATGTGCGTTCGAGCTACGG
>PLST01000375.1 GCA_003164255.1 Acidobacteriaceae bacterium
CGCCAAAGAAAAGCGCGGCAGCCTGAGCTGCCGCGCGATTGGTTGAAAGAACCCAGGAGTTAGAAGGTGAACTTGGCCGAGAACTGCAGTTGGCGCGGTCCATAGAGGCCGCTGCTGGTGGTATTTTTCTGGTTGAAGGCAGTGGCGCCGGAACCCGTGTACGGGCTGAAGCAGCCCTGCAACGAAGAGCCTGACGGAGCCGTACCGGTTGTCGAGCAAGCGACCTTGGTGCCCGAAGGCAGTGTGATGTTGCCGCTAGCCAGCGCGAACGTGCCGTAGGTGCTGTTCACGCCCTGAATGATGACCTGGTTCAGGAAGTTGAACGCGTCAAGGTTGACGTCAAAGGACATACCCTCGCGGATGGCGAACTTGCGTCCGAGCCGGAGATCGGCGTCGTTCCAGCCCGGCATCGGGATGCTGTTGCGCCCAATGTAGGGAGGACGGCCGGCAGTCACGAGACCTGAGCCGGAGCTCATCGCTCCGCCGTAGATACCACCGTCGTCGCCATAGCTGAGCGGAGTTGCGCTCGAGGCCGACCCAGCGAAGATGGTGGAACCGTTCTGACCCAACGAGACTGGCTCGCCATTGGAAGCAATTTCGCTACCGGAAAAGACCCAGCCGTCCGCCACGTTGCGCACGAATGGGTTGGCAATGCTGAAGGTGGGTTGGTAGACAAAAGACAAGGTAAAGCGGTTGCGGATATCGAGGTCCGACGGTCCGTTTTCAAGCCGGATGTTGTTGGGATCGAGCGGAGTGTCGCCGCCGTAGAAGGTGCCGAAGTTTCCTGCCACCTGGCTGTCGTCTGTTGCATGTGCCCAAGTGTAGTTGGCCACAAACTCGAGGCCCTTTGAAAACTGTTTATGCAGGGTCACACCCATGCCGTTGTACCAGGTATTGGCCACGCTGAAACCGGTGTTGAGAGTGGGAAGCTGCGTGCTGGCATACGGGGTTGCTCCATTCTGATAGCGGCGGTCGCTGGGCAAATAGACCGGAACGGTCATCTGCTTGACCAGGTTGCCATTCGCGTCCACGATGTTGTAGGTTTTAATGCCGTGCGGCTTCTGGCCTATCAACTGCGCATCGACGAATACCGGCAGGCGCATGCCGCGGGTGCCGACATATCCAACCTGCAGTGAGAGGCCGCCGGGCAGCAGTTGCTCCACCGAGAGGTCCATTTCGTGGGAGTACGGCGGAACAAAGTTGGGATCAAGACCATGGAAGCTGGTAGGTCCGGCGAGCGCCGGGCCCTTGACTGCTGGAACAGTGCCGCCGGCCGGAACCAGTGCCGTCGAAAGCGCCGGGCCCGTAGGCAGGAACGGAACATTTGGATATTGCTCGGTTCCGCCTTTATTGAACGACGAGTTGCAGGCTCCTGTGCAGCCGTAGTAATTGTAGTTGACCTGGACCACGCCGTTCTCGACGCGCATTGCGTAGTAGGTCGATCCCTGGTTCAGGGCGGTGAAGAGTCCGTAGCCGCCGCGAATGACCGTCGTCGGATCGAGCTGATAGCTGAAGCCCATACGGGGAACGACGCGGGTGGCGACGTTCTTGATGGTTTGCGTGTACAGGGTGGAGAGCGGTGCGTAGTTGTTGTTAATCTTGCCCGGCGGCGGGGTCAATTGCAGATCCCAGCGCAGACCGGCGGTGACCGTAAGCTTGCGATTGACTGCCCATGTGTCCTGAGCAAAGAGGTCGTACATCTTGATCCAGAAGTCGTCTGTGCCCTGCGTGCCCGCCTTGGTGTTCACCGTGTCCACGGTTTGAACAAGACTGTTGTAGTGATAGCCGGCATAGGAATCGGTATTGCCCGACTGTCCGGCGAAGGCGTCCGCGATCCAGTAAGCGAATTCATTCGCGTTTGTACCTTCGCCCGAGTAGCTGTAAAGTCCGCCACCCTGGTAGAGGTTGACCATCACTTCGTGGACGATGTTCGCGTCCCCGCCGAACTTCAACGTGTGACGACCCATGACCCAACTGAGCGCGTCTGACGCCTGGATGCGATGCTCGTCCGGCTCGGCGGGACGGGGCAAGGCATTGGGCATGCCGTAGGTGATGGCTCCCATGCCAACCGAGGGCGCGGCATCGTTGGCGCCATCTGTCTCCAGATCGCGGCCCCACTGGCCGTGAACCTGGTTCACCATGCGGCTGTTGAAGGTGGTGGTGAGCCCGCCGACCAGGAAGCGCTCATGATAATACGCTGGGCCGTTCGCCGTATAAGACCCGCCGGCAATTGTCGGTGCGGCGTTGTAGCCGTTGTTCGACCCGAAGTCTGCCCAGTTGAAGTCAATAAAGGCGTCGTTCTTGTCGTTGATGTGATAGTCAAGGCGCGGAAAGAAGAGATCCTGCTTGGCATAGCGCGCAGGCGCCGTCTCACCTACGTTGATGAGGAACTGGATACCCGCCTGGCACATTGTGGAGGTAATGGTGGCCGGACACTGGGTCGGCGAAATAACCGTGCCTCCCGAGTTCTGGGTTGTCGGCGTCTCTGTGATGGTGTTGGTGTTGTAGTAGAGAGCGCGGCCCACGCGGCGGAAACCGTCGTAGGTAAGGAAGTAGAAGAGCTTGTTCTTGATGAACGGGCCACCGACTGAACCGCCAAACTGGTTCTGCTGGTGGATGGTCTGAGTTAGAAGTGCGGCCGCCGACACCGGATTGAGCGATGCACTGCCATGGAGACCATTCCATTTGGGATAGGGATCCAGCGCATTCAGCGTGGGATAGCGGAGATAGTAGAACAGGTCACCGTGCATGGTGTTGGTGCCGTTCCTGGTGATTGCGTTTACCTGGCCGCCGGCCGCCTGGCCGAATTCAACCGAGTAGTTCGATGTTTCCGCCTGGAACTCCTTGATGGAGTCGGCCGAGTAGACGTAAGGAGCGCCCGAAGCGCGTCCGCGCGCTTCAGAGAACAGCATCTGGTTGTTGTTGGCGCCGTCAACGTAGTTTTGGTTGTAGAGGCCGCTGATGCCGTGGAAGCTGATGAGGCCCGAGGAGCCGTCCTGGGTCACGTTCGGAGTGAGGAGCACAAAGCTCGACCAGTTGCGGGCGGCGACTGGAAGGTTCTGAACCATCTCCTGGTCCATGGTCTGCGAGACTTCGGTCTTCTGGGTGTCGAGGATCTGGGTATCTGCCTGCACCTCGACGGTGGTGGTGGTGGAACTGACCTTCAGGGTGACATCGACAGTCAGGGTCTCTCCGACGAGCAGGGTCAGTCCGGTCTTCTCGACCTTGCCGAAGTTGGCGGCCGAGGCATCCACCTTGTAGTGGCCGGGAAGCAAAAATGGCGCGGCGTAAAGGCCGTTGGCATTGGTCACATAGGTGTGAATGACGCCAGTGTCGGTATTGATGACCGAGACAGAGGCTCCCGGAACGGCCGCCATGGCTGCGTCTTCGACGGTTCCGTTGATGCTGCCTGCGCCCGTCGTTTGCGCTAACGTACGGCTCATATTAAATGAAAGAAAGAATGCCGCCATGGCCAGCACAGCGAAGCACTTTTGGGGACGACAATTCCGAAGCATTTTCATGACTTTGGCTCTCCTGAAAGGGGTGTGCGACCTTGAAGTTGGATGATGGTAACACGCAATAGCTGCGGATCAAGCAGCTTATTCAGCCCTGGAACGGGCAAAAAAAGTCATAAAAACCGATTACCAAAGTTCAATATCCACGCTGCGTGGGAATAACCATTCTCTCTTTTAATTCAAGGCGTTACACCCTGATAAGAGGATTGAAACAGAGAAATATGAATAGAATGTTACAAACCGGTTCGGGTGGGATCAATTGCCGTTGAATTGGAGATCAATTTGGTGTGGAAAAAATCGCAATAACCATGTGACAACACGCGTTGGAGCGTAGG
>PLST01000277.1:0-11413 GCA_003164255.1 Acidobacteriaceae bacterium
CCGGCGCGCCCAATCCCTTCGACAGGCAGAACATCACCGTATCAAAACCATGACTCAGCGCTTGAACATTTGCCCCTAAGGCCACAGCAGCATTGAAGATTCTGGCGCCGTCCAGATGCGTAGGAAGCTTGCGCTCTTTCGCCCCCTCCCAAATCTCTTCAAGAACCTTTACCGGGATACAGCCACCCCCCGCAAGGTTCGCCGTGTTTTCAATCTCAATCAGTCCTGTCGCCGCCCGGAACGCTCCGCGTGCGTAAATGGCGGGCTCAATATGCGTCCATGTCAGAATTCCCCGCTCGGCCGGAACGGCGCGCACCAGGCATCCTGAAAACACCGCCGTGGTAGCCATCTCCCAGTCAAGAATATGCGCTCGCGATTCGGCAATCACTTCCTGCCCCGGCTGCGTCAGCAGCCGAATCGCAATCTGATTGCCCATCGTGCCCGACGGCACAAACAGCGCCGCCTCGCGTCCAAAAATCTCTGCCGACCGCCGCTCCAGCTGGTTCACTGTCGGGTCTTCCTGGTAAACGTCGTCCCCAACCTCAGCCGCCGCCATCGCCGCGCGCATCTCCGCCGTCGGCCGCGTCACTGTATCCGAACGCAAATCGATCATTTCCGCCACTATCTTCTGCTTTCCTTGATTTGGCGCGCTTTAGGCGAGCGCGATGGAAATGGGCATACAGTCTGCCTTTCCCTAATCCCTATTCCCTGCCTCTAAGGTATCTGCCCCATCGGCAGTTCAATCACCGGTGTCCGCTTATTGTCCTTCGTAGCGATTGCCCAAAGTCCATGAAAGTTCGCCCTTAATCCTGGCTGCGCCTTCAGCAGTGCGCTCAACACCGCGATTGCTTCAGTCCGCTGCGCCGCCGGATCTGTCACCCCAGCCGATTCGAACACAACCGCCAGATCTGCCTGGTTCAGCGTCGGCTCAAGATGCACCGCATCAACCTTCCACTTGCGGTCGCCCACCGTAAGCGACAGAGGAAACGCCCCAGTCGGCGCGCCCTGTATCTGCGCCTGCTCCTGCTGCAGCTTTTCCAGGTTGGGAGACGTCAGAAAATCCACCGGGATCAGCAGGTAGCGGGCAGCTTCGTAGCTGTACCACGCGCTCCATGGATCGACGGTCGCGAATCCCCGCGCGCGTGACCAGTACCAGATGCCGTCATGGCCATCAAAGAATCCCTGATGCGCTGAAACTCCCCCCAATCGCCACGCTGAACCATCCCAGGCCAGAATCAACCCCAACTGTCCCGCCAGCGGAGCCCCCACCGCATCCGCAATCACCACGGCATAGCGGCCCGGGGGCAAGGCGTGCATGGTGATGGTCACCGTCATCGTGCCGCTTCCGTTCGAGCAGAAGAACTGTGTCTCGGCCGGCGCTGTCCCGTTCGCCGCATCCAGCAGATAGATGCTGCGCAACTGGATCTGTCCGCCTTTGACAACCGGCGCAGCCTGCTCGATAGCCCCCTGGATGTTGCTCCAGTCGGCCGACTCGGCAGGCAGCAATGCCGCTTGAAGCAGCGTCGTATCCTGCTGGACGACGGCCTGGGCCAGCCGGCCTCCGGTATCGGCAAGCACCGCTCGATCCTGCGGCGAAAGCTCTGCCTGCGCGGTACAGGTGGCTGCCCGGCTCGCTGCCGGAACACACATCGTGGCAGCCAGAGCCCAGACATTCCAACGAAGGCGCATTTTCCCCGAATTCCTCTCTGCCCCACGACCCCCAAATCCGAGCGCCGATGGGCTATTGTTAGTCTAGTACAGTGGAGCGGTAACCAATTGCTGCTTCGAATCGCTCAAGCCAATCGCTCAGGATTGCCGCTTGAGCCCATAGTTTTGAAGCTGAAGTCAGGGGAGCCGATTTCAATGCGCGCCACCATTCCATCACCACCCCGCCTGATGAAACGCCTGGCGAAATCAGTGCTTCCCCGCCTTGCGCTTCCCTGCTTCCCTGCGATCCTTGCAGCCTTTCTTCTGGCAGCTGTCGCCACGGCGGGCATCGCTCAGCAACCTGCGGCATCGTCCACACCGTCCAAAGCCCCCGCTGCGCAAAAAAAAGCCCCCGCGCGACGCAAGCCCGTTGCCGCCCATGCGGCCGCTCCCGCTCCAGCACCTGCGCCCGTGGCTCCAGAGCCCCCCAAGCCCCCTGACTGGCCCGTAAACGATCGGCCCACGGCCGCCACCGTCCTGTGGAACAGTCAGGGCCTCCGCATTGAGGCCTCCAACTCCAGCCTCCAACAGATTCTGAAGGATGTCTCCACGCTTACCGGCGCAAAAATTCAAGGACTGGCATCGGATCAGCGCATCTACGGTACCTATGGCCCCGCCAGCGCGCGCCAGGTCCTCGTGCAACTCCTCGATGGCTCCGGCTACAACGTCCTCATGATTGGCGATCAGGGCCAGGGAACACCACGCCAGATCGTCCTGTCCACGCAGTCCAGGGCCGAGCCCACTCAGCAAGCCGCGGCCAACCAGAACCCCCAGGCCGATGAAAACGCCGATGCCGCCGAAGACCAGACCCAGCCGCAGCCCGATGCCCAACCTCAGCCCCAGCCTCCCGCTCGCAACGGATTCGCTCCCGGCGCTCCGCCTCGCACTCCGCAGCAGATCTTGCAGGAGATGCAGCAGCGACAGCAGCGCTCCAGCCCACAGTTCTAGCGCGGCCTTCTGAATTGATCAATTTAGGTTGGAAGACCTGCGAATGCAGAAAGAAATGAACCAGTTCACGAAACCCGGGCGGTTTCGGTACGCGCCTTCACGGTAGTCGGGCGCTGTGGCGTCCTGAGCAGCGCAAATCCGACGCGGAGGATCCCATAAGCCGCCAGGATTCCAAACGCCATCGACCCAACGGCCGCGCAAATCAACATGGCCAAATTCAGCAAATCCGTCATCGTTTCAGTCCCGGTTGAATCGGTTTTGGGCCGCTGCGTGCGCGTCCAGTCTTTAGTTTACTTTCTTTCACCAGCTTAAAGTCACTCGATCAATTTGTCTCCGAAGTTGTTGCCGCATTGACCCTTATTTCTATTGACCAATAGAATACCCTCAGGGCGTGGTTGCGCAGTCACCTGTCTCGGCTCAACCATGCAACGGCCCACCGGTTCCCAGACGTCCATCATGCCAATCACTCACATCTCGGTGCGCGGGGCGCGTCAGCACAATCTGCGCGACATCTCCGTGCGCATCCCCCGCAACACCCTCACCGTGGTCACCGGCCTCTCAGGCTCCGGCAAGAGCTCGCTTGCCTTCGACACCATCTACGCTGAAGGCCAGCGCCGTTATGTCGAAACGCTTTCTGCCTACGCCCGCCAGTTTCTCGACCAGATTGAACGGCCCGATGTCGACTCCATTGAGGGATTGAGCCCCGCCATCTCCATCGAGCAGAAAACCACCAGCCGCAGTCCTCGCTCCACCGTGGGCACCATCACCGAGATTTACGACTACCTGCGCCTGCTCTATGCCTCTGTCGGAACCCCCCATTGCCCTAACTGCGGCCGTCCCATCGCCCGCCAGACCGCGGATCAGATTGTCCAGCGCATTCTTGAGCTCGGCGGTGGTGAGCGCGTCACCGTCATGGCGCCCATCGTCCGAGGGCGCAAAGGCGAGTTCAAAGACCTGCTCGACCAACTCGACCAGCAGGGCTTTCGCGCCCGCGTCGACGGAGAATTGCGCGACCTCTCCGAACCCCTGGCGCTCGACCGCCGAAAGAACCATTCCATCGAAGCCATCGTCGATCGCATCCTGCTCAAGCCCGACTCCGCACTACGTCCGGGCGCGGGTACAGGTACAACTGTGGGTTCCCCCGGTCCCTCGCACCTGGGGACCGGGGACAAGACAAAGTCAGGGTCGCTCGCCAAGCCCTCCATGGAAAGCCGCCTTGAAAAGGCCGTAAGCAAGGCCCTTCAACTGGCCAACGGACTAGTCCTCGTGACCGTCGCCGGCGGCGAAGAACAGCTCTTTTCCTCCTCGATGGCCTGCCCTGACTGCGGCCTCGACGTCCCCAAACTCGAACCGCGCAGCTTCAGCTTCAATTCCACCTTCGGCGCATGCCCCGAGTGTCATGGTCTCGGCTCGCTTTACGACCTCGATCCGGCAAAGGTCATCACCGACTGGTCCAAACCGCTTCTCGACGGTGGACTTGGCCCCGGTTCCTCCTCGCAATACTTGCTCAAGCTCGTCCATCTGGCCGCTGACCGCTACAAAATTGACCTGAAACTGCCGTTTGAAGACCTGCCCGTTAAACACCAGCACATACTCGTCTACGGGCCGCCCAAGGGCGAGGCGCCGCGCACCGGATTTCACGGCATCCTCGACTTTCTCCGCGACAGCATCGACGAAGCCCGCAGCGAGGGCTACCGCGAATACATGATGAACTTCATGTCCGCCACGCCCTGCCCTGTTTGCCGTGGCAAGCGCCTGCGCCCCGAGTCGCTCGCCGTCAAAATCGGCGGTCTCTCCATCGCTGACTTCACCGCCTTGCCGCTCAATCGCGCCCTCTCCGCCGCCATCAATCTGACCTTCACCGCCCGCGAGGCGCTGGTCGCCGAGCGCATCCGCCGCGAAATCGAGGAGCGGCTCGAGTTTCTCTGCGCCGTTGGCCTCACCTATCTCTCCCTCGATCGCAATGCCGCCACTCTTTCTGGCGGCGAAGGCCAGCGCATCCGCCTCGCCACCCAGATCGGCTCACGGCTCCGCGGAGTGCTCTACGTGCTTGACGAGCCCTCCATCGGCCTCCACCAGCGCGACAACAACCGCCTCATTGAGGCGCTGGTGCGCCTTCGCGATCTCGGAAACACCGTCCTCGTTGTCGAGCACGACGAGGACACCATCCGCCACGCAGACTACGTTCTCGACCTCGGCCCCGGAGCAGGCCGTCTCGGCGGAATGGTGGTTGCCGAGGGAACGCCTGCCCAGATCATGGCGTCCCCTGACTCGCTCACCGGGCGCTATCTCTCCGGCGCGGCCACCATGCTGCACCGCTCCAAACCCAGGCCGCTCACCGGCAAATGGCTCACGGTCACCGGCGCCCGCGAGCACAACCTGCAGGACCTCACCATCAAGATCCCCCTCGGGATCATGACCGTGGTCACCGGCGTCAGCGGCAGCGGCAAGAGCACCCTCATCAACGACATTCTTTACCGCTCGCTCGCAAAAACCATCTACGGCTCCCGCGAAGAGCCCGGCGCCCATGACACCCTCACGGGAGCTGAGCAGATCGACAAAGTCGTCCGCATCGACCAGTCCGCCATCGGCCGCACGCCGCGTTCCAACCCGGCCACCTACACCCAGGTCTTCTCGCCCATTCGCGACCTCTTTGCCATGTTGCCTGAGTCTCGTGAGCGCGGATACAAAGCCGGGCGCTTCAGCTTCAACGTCACCGGTGGCCGTTGCGAGGCCTGCCAGGGCGACGGTCAGCGCCGCATTGAGATGAGCTTCATGCCCGACGTCTACGTGCAGTGCGAAGTCTGCAACGGCCGCCGCTACAACCAGGAAACGCTGGCCGTCAAGTTCCATGGCCATTCCATTGCCGACATTCTCGACCTCACCATTGAAGACGCGCTGCCCGTCCTTGCCGATGTCCCCCAAGTCCGCCAGAAGCTGCAGACGCTGGCCGATGTCGGCCTCGGCTACGTGCATCTGGGCCAAAGCGCCACCACCCTTTCCGGTGGCGAAGCACAGCGCATGAAGCTGGCCCGCGAGCTTTCCAAGCGCCAGACCGGCCGCACCCTCTACCTTCTCGATGAGCCCACCACCGGCCTGCACTTTGACGACGTCCGCAAGCTCCTCGAGGTGCTCCACCGGCTTGCTGACCTGGGCAATTCCGTCATCATCATCGAGCACAATCTTGATGTCATTCGCAATGCCGACTGGGTGCTCGATCTCGGCCCCGAAGGCGGNNTGCGCTACTACACCTCAGCCGATGGCCGTCTCGTGAAAGCCGAGCCCGAAGAAGATGTACTATCGATAGAAACAGGCAGTCAATCTTCCCCCAGCGAGGCCACATTGCGATCGGCAAAGCCAGATCACTCTGCGAATTCAAACCTCAGCGCCGATCGCTCGGGCGGAAAGAAAGCTCCTGGCAAATCCGCCCCTCGGAAGAAAAAAACGGGACGCCCATGAGCAACTCGATCGATCCCGAAAACGACCTGCCTCCGCAGAGACCCGTCGAACCAGGCGAGGACCACGACGGTCATCCTGTGCCCGATGCAGACTCACCGAATCCCCTTGAAGAGGCCTTCCGGGAAGAGACCAAGCGCGAGCAAACCGGTCCTGTCATCTCTCTATCTCCCCTTTCCTATGTGGCCCCGCTGCCTGACTTCGAGTTTCAGCCCGACCTTGACGCGCGGCCCGATCTTGCCGCCCAGCCTGACATTGCCCTTCAAACTGACCTTCCTATCGAAGATCAGCCCATGTTTCAGTCCTGGACTCAGCCGGAGTTCCGCCGCGAAGTTCGCATCCCGCACATGGGACACGTAGCCATTCTTGCCGTGTTTGCTTTCTTCGGCCTCATGGGCGCAACGCTCGCAGTTCGCTGGGGTCTCAAGGCGCATCTCTACGGCGTCACGACAATGCAGCAGGCCATTACCGACATCCACTTCACTCTGGGCAGTGAAGTCATTCTCTACCTGCTCACCTTTGCCGCCTGTCTCATCTTCTTTCCCATGATCTGGCAAAAGGGCTTCTTTGCCGGCATTCAGTGGAATGGCGCCACAGCGCTGCACCTGCGCCAGCGTCTCTTCATCACCGCCGCAATCTGCTTCGCGCTCGCCCTCATCAACGGCCTGCTGCTGCCCGGACCCTCCGACGCGCCCATTGACAAAATCTTCCGCGCACCAGGCGCGGCATGGCTGCTCTTTGCGTTCGGAGTCACATTTGCGCCCTTCTTCGAGGAGATGGTCTTTCGCGGCTTCCTGCTCCCAGCGCTCTGCACGGCCTGCGATTGGATCCACGAAAAGACCTCCGGTGTCCCCGTACGCCCACTCGACGAGACTGATCAACCTCGTTGGTCCATTCCCGCCATGGTCATCGGTTCCATCCTCACCAGCGTTCCCTTCGCCGGAATGCATGCCGCACAGACCGGCTACTCCCTCGGCCCTTTTATCCTGCTCATTGGCGTCAGCCTTGCCTTGTGCTGGGCGCGTCTCAGCACGCGCTCCCTGGCCGCCAGCGTCATGGTGCATGCCTCCTACAACTTCCTGCTCTTCTTCCTCATGGCCATAGGCACCGAAGGATTCAAGCACCTCGACAAAATGTAAGTGCCTGGAGCAAGCTCATTTCGTACCGCGCCGGGCCCTTTTACAATCAAACCAGATGACCACGCCCACGTACGCACAGCAATTGCTCGCCCTTCTCTCCCGCACCAGCTTCAAGCTCGGCACGTTCAAGCTCGCATCGGGAGCCACCAGCGACTACTACATCGACTGCCGCACCACCACGCTCCACGCCGAGGGCGGCCGTCTCACCGGCCACGCAATTCTTGAGCTCCTCGAGCAGAACGGCATTCAGGCTGAAGCCGTCGGTGGACTGACGATGGGCGCCGACCCTATCGTCTCCAATGTCGCCACTGCCAGCGCCTGGCGTGCGCTTTCCAGCCCCGGCGCGCCGCTGCTTCACGGTTTCCTCGTCCGCAAGGCAGAGAAGACTCACGGCACCGGCCGCCGCATCGAAGGATTCTGCCGCGAAGGCGCACACGTGGTCATCGTCGATGACGTGTGCACCACCGGCGGTTCCACCATCAACGCCATCGAGGCCGCACAACAAGCCGGCATGAAGGTGGCCGCGGTCGTTTGCATCGTTGAGCGCGAAGAAGCCAATGGCCGTCCCGCCGTCGAGGCTGCTGCAGCCGGCGCTCCCTTCCTGCGGCTCTTTACCGCCAACCAGGTCCGCGCGGACCACATCCGCCAACACAGCTAAAGTCCGCTTCCTCCCCAAAAAATCTCGGGTGCCCCGGGTCTCAGGGTCCCTACGAAACGAACAGGTCTTCGTTCTTAGGGTGGAGACACCTAGCCTTTGGGCACCTGGGAAAGAACCAACTCCGCCTCGCGCCTTTCCTTTTCCCTATTCCCTATTCCCTGTTCCCTGTTCCAAGAAAAAGGGCCGATTCGCAGAGCGAATCGGCCCTCCTGACCCGCACATCAATCTCTGCGGGGTATAAATTCCAACCTTTACTGCTGCCCTGCGCCCTGGTTCGAAGCAGTCTGCGTAACCTGGTCGTTCGAGTTCGAGAGCAGCTGCACTTCTACGCGACGGTTCTGCTTGCGGCCATCGGCGGTATCATTTGATGCAACTTCCTTGTCCTTGCCAATGCCGATCAGGTAGAAGCGGTGAGCCTGAATTCCGTACTTCGCGGCCAGGTACTGCACCACTGCGTCCGCGCGGCGCTGGCTCAAGTCGTAGTTGTACTGTGCAGGCCCGGTTGAGTCCGTACCGCCTGTCACTTCAAGAATGTAGCTCTTCGCGTTGCCCAATGACGCTGCAAAGGTGTCCAACTGGTCCTTGTCGTCCTTGGTCAGCACCGCCTTGTCAAAGCCGAACGTCACCGAGACATCCGCAACCTGCTTGTACTGGTCCAGCCCCTTCACAACGCTGTCCAGCGAGTCCGCGCGATGCACGGCCTCATTGGCCGCCACTTCAGCTGTGCTCGCTGCCTGGCTTGCGCTCTGCGCATTCTGGGTCGCCACATCCGCCGCTCCCTGCGCATGGCTGATTCCAGCCGTTGCCTTCTGGTCCACATTCTGAATCGCGCGGTTGTTATCCGCCGTCTTCTTGTCCAGTTCGTCAGAGTGTTCCACCAGCGGGGTTGTCTGGGTCCGAACGTAGTTCTTTGTGGCGCATCCGCTCACGCCTGCTACCGTCAACATCGCTGCCATCCACAAGGTGCCGTAACGCGTCATTTTCATTGTCCTGTCCTTCTCCCCTGGTAACCTGTTTCGTGACCTGAATACTGTAGGTTACACGCGGGTTGGTGTCGTGCCATCGCCCCTTACTTTGCACCTGGCCTGCCACTCGGAATTNNCTTCTGCCGGCCGAGATTCCGAGCCCCATCAACCGTTATTCTGGAAATGACCGCCAAGCGCGCCGCTCCCGCCTCATGGACCTCTACGAGAAAATCCGCACCCTTCCCACGCAACCCGGCGTGTACCTCTACAAGAACGCCGAGGGCGAAGTCATTTATGTGGGCAAGGCCAAGAACCTGCGCTCCAGGGTCCGCTCCTATCTCCTTGAGGCCTCGCAGGCCAACGCCAAAACCGGCTCGCTCATGCGCGAGGCCGTCGATCTCGACTACATCCTCGTCGCCAACGAGCACGAGGCACTCGCCCTTGAAAACAACCTCATCAAGCAACGCAAGCCGCGCTTCAACATCCTCCTGCGCGACGACAAAACCTACCCCTACGTCAAGCTCACGCTCGCCGACCGATTTCCCAAGGTCTTCGTCACCCGCCGCCTGCGCAAGGATGGCGCAGCTTACTACGGGCCGTACTTCCCAGGCAATTTGGCTTACCGCGTGGTCGAGCTCATCCACCGAAGTTTCCTCATCCCCAGTTGCAAGGTCGACCTCTCCCGCTACCATCCCCGCGCCTNNGCCTGCCTGCAGTACTACATTCATCGCTGTCTGGGCCCCTGCGTTGAAGAACTCACCACGCCCGATCTCTACAAGCAGGCAGTGCGCGACGCGCAACTCTTCCTTGAAGGCCGTCATTCCGAGCTGGAGCGCACACTCACTGCGCGCATGACCGCCGCTGCCGAACAGGAACAGTTTGAAGCCGCCGCCCGTCTTCGCGACCAACTCTCCACTGTCCATCAACTTTCTGAAAAGCAGCGCATCGCCACCACTGAACAAGGCGACGATGCCGACGTCTTCGGCTATCACTTTGAAGATGGCTCGCTGGCAGTCAACCTCTTCCACGTCCGCTCCGGAAAAATCGTGGACCGCCGCGAATTCTTCTGGGACGATCTCCCCGAGCCACTCGAAGCAACACCTCCCGAAGATTCTGAAAGTAATTCTGATGTCGCGAAGGGTACGGGCTTTAGCCCGTACATCAATCCAACCCAGGAGAATGGGGCTTCAGCCCCTGAGGCAGCCAAAGTGAAGGGTACGGGCTTTAGCCCGTACATAAGTCAGTCAGGAAAAGAAGGGGCTTTAGCCCCTGAGGGAAATGCCAATCACGAGATCCCCTTCCACGCCGGAAGCGTCTTCTCCGCCCTGCTCAAGCAGCTCTACATTGACCAGCACTACGTCCCGCGCTCCATCCTCGTGCCCGTCGACTTCGACGATCGCGAAACCCTCGCCGCACTCCTCACCGAGCGCACCGGCCACCGCATCGAAATCGCAGTTCCGCAGCGCGGTGAAAAGCGCTCTCTCGTCGACCTCGCCAGCCAGAACGCCAAGCAGTCTTACACCCAGCGCTTCCGCGTACTTGAGCCTTCGCGCAAGGCCATTCAGGAAGCACTCGCCGACGCCCTCATGCTTCCAGAGCTTCCCCGCCGCATCGAGTGCTTTGACATCTCCCACATCCAGGGCGCAGAAACCGTCGCCTCCATGGTCGTCTGGGAAGACGGCAAGATGAACAAGTCCGCCTACCGCAAGTTCAAGGTGGTGACCGTCCTCGGTGTAGATGACTTCGCCTCCATGCGCGAAGTCGTCCATCGCCGCTACAAGCGCATCCTCGAAAACATGAAGCCCTCAGCAGAAATGGCGGGTGCCCCCGGTCTCGATTCTGAAACCGGGGACTCGAATCATCGATTGTCAAAAGGAAACATTATGGGTGCCCCAGGTGCCTCGCAATTGGGCACCTGGGATTCGACACACTCTTCCTCGCAAACCGGGGCTTTAGCCCCCGAGGGAAAATCCAGCCGGGCCAAAGACCCCACCACAATGCCCTCCCTCATCCTCATCGATGGCGGCCTAGGCCAGCTCCACGCCGCCGCGGATGCCCTCGAGTCCCTCGGCTTCACCTCGCAACCTCTCGCCTCCATCGCCAAGCGCGAAGAAGTCATCTACGTCTACGGCAACGAAGACGAGCCCGTAGTCCTCGACCGCCGCTCGCCCGTCCTGCACCTTATCCAAACCATCCGCGACGAGAGTCATCGTTTCGCCATCGGCTACCATCGCAAGCGCCGCGCCATGCGTGACCGCGACTCGGAGCTCCTCAACATTCCCGGCGTAGGCCCCCAAACCCGCCAGCGCCTCCTCACCCACTTCGGCAGCCTGCGCGATGTCCAGCAGGCAACCGCCGAGTCATTAGCCGCCGTAGTAGCGCGCAAAACCGCCGAGACCATTTGGCGCCACTTCCACGAACCCCAGCCTACTGCCTGATGAGATTTCGTTCCGAGCCGAATTGCTCGAGTGCACAACCCGAAGTCAAAGTCGTTTTATGTTCCGTCAAGGTGCAAAGTACCGACCCTTGAATAAAATCCA
>PLST01000277.1:11465-31663 GCA_003164255.1 Acidobacteriaceae bacterium
TACGGACCAGGCTACAGAGTTTACTTTCATCAAACCGGAAACGTGTTGGTTCTGCTCCTCGTTGGAGGTACCAAGAAGACACAAAATGCGGATATCGCCAAAGCAAAAAAGCTCGCCAAGGAGGCCAGGAATGAAACTTAAAACCACCCTCTGGGACCCCACGGAGTTCCTCGACAGCCCAAAGTCCATCGCAGCCTATCTTGAAGCCGCCTTCGAGGACGGTGATCCCTCTCTCATCGCCGCCGCTCTCGGCGACATCGCGCGCGCCATCGGCATGACGCAAATGGCCACCCAGGCAGGCGTCACCCGCGAAGCCCTCTACAAAGCCCTTTCACCCACGGGCGATCCCCGGCTCTCGACTCTTCTCGGCGTCATGAAAGCCCTCGGCCTCAAGCTCACTCCGCGCGCCGCCTGATCCGCGAGCTCTATCGCCGCCCCCATCCCGCCACCTCTGAAACTATTTACGATAGTCACATGGACAATGCACGCTCAGGAGTCCGCATCGACAAGTGGCTGTGGGCCGCACGATTTTTCAAGACGCGCGCCCTTGCCAGCAAAGCCTGCGACATCGGCCGCATTCAATGCGGAGACCTGCGCGCCAAGCCCGCCCGCGAAATCCACCTCGGCGACATGCTGCAAATTGAAAATGAAGGCGGCCTGTTCCAGGTTGAAGTCCTGGCGATCAGCCATATGCGCGGCCCTGCTGCTGTCGCGCAAACACTCTACCGCGAAACCGAAGCCAGCCGCGAGGCGCGCATCAAACTCGCCGAAGAGCGCAAGGCCATGCAGCAATTCGCGCCGCTGCCTGAACGCAGGCCATCCAAGCGCGATCGAAGGCGCATCATTCAGTTCCGTGGCAGAGGCTAGCGCTCACCATCGGTGCGCAGCCCAACAAGACAAACCCGGCATGCTCGCCGGGTCCGTCGCGCGGTGGTATTTCAATCCTTTTTTGGGGTCTGCTCTTACGCCAGCAGGCGCTGGATCTTCTCTTCAATCACGTCCTGGGGCACGTAACCAACAATCTGATCGGCTACCTTGCCGCCCTTGAAGAACAACAGTGCGGGAATCCCGCGAATACCGTAACGCGATGGCGTTGCGCCATTCTGATCCACATTCACCTTGGCAACTTTCAGCTTGCCGGCATAGGTCGCCGCCACGCCGTCTACGATTGGCGCAATTGCCTTGCACGGGCCGCACCAAACCGCCCAAAAATCCACCATAACCGGCTGTTCGCTCTTCAGAACTTCCTGGTCAAACGTTGCATCGCTAACTTCCAGAACTCCCGCTCCAGCCATGACTCTCCTTGTGCTCCTGCACTCGCTCAAGTGTACAGGATACGATTCCCCCATAAGATGCTCTGGGACCCGCGAAAGTCGCAAGGCGCCTCTGCCCACCCAACTCCAATCTGGTAATTCGGTCTGAAAGGAATGTGGAACCGGGCAAACGATTTTCGTATTTGGCGTCTAATTTATCGGGTTCGCAGGAGTCTTCCGCGCAATGAGAAGCGCCCGGATCCGGTTTAGGACCGCGGGCGCTAGAGCAGCCCTCCCCCAGAACTGCCCACGAAGCGAATTTAGGTGTTCATTTGATAAATAGCAAGCAAACTTAGGTAATATTTTTGGTAACCAAGTTCCGATGACTGTATAGAAAGGTACCTTTCCATACGAAAAGTTAACCGACTGATAACCCCTTTGGCTGGCTCATTTGACCACTGGCGTATCCCTCAAGGCAACATCGCTTCAATCAGCCCAGTAGTTCCGCCAAGCTCAAAGCGGCACACAAGTTGTTCCAACTCTTCCAGTTGCCCAACGGCTGCCCGAATCGCGCCCGAAGCCTGCTCTAAACTGCCCTCATCTGCCACAATCACGAGCACTGCCGGGCCGGCTCCGCTCAGTGCGGCTCCAAGAATCCCGTGCTTGCCCACCAGCGGAAGCAGCAACGGAAGCTGCGGGCAAATCGGTGCCCGGTAAGGCTGGTGAATCCGGTCGCTCATCGCGGCCTTGAGCAGATCCCCTCGGCCCTGTGCAAATGCAAGTCCCAGCATTGAAACAGCTTGCAGATTACTCACTACGTCACTCAGCGGATAGCTGGCCGGCAGTACGGCCCGCGCCTTACTGGTTGGCAGTTGCTCCGCGGGAAGCACCACAATCACCCGCCAATCCGTCGGCGGAGCCACCTGGGCCACCTTCACGGCGCGCCCCTCGCAGGCGGCGGCCACAAATCCCCCAAGCCAGCAGGCTGCCACGTTGTCCGGATGCCCTTCCAGCAGGTAAGCCTCTTCGAGAATGCGCTGGCTGCCCCACCCGAGTCGTCCGAAATGCACAGCCAGCGCAATGGCGGCCAGTCGTCCCGCGGCCGATGAGCCGCAGCCCATCGCCAGCGGAATCCCGTTCTTCATCTGGATCCGCAAAGGCACAATCGGCCTGTCATTTTTTCTCAGCAGATCCTTGTAGGTTTCCAGAACAAGATTGTCCTCAAGGCGTCCGCACCGGTCCGCATTTCTTCCCGTGGCCGCAATCGAGAACTCCGCCGCAGCCTCGGCCTCCACTTCCAGGTAGAAATCCAGAGCAACGGCGACCGCGTCAAACCCCGAACCGAGATTGGCCGACGTTGCCGGCAGGCGGAGCTTCAACGGGACTGCGGAAGGCATTCGTGCTTCGCTCATCCAGCGCTGCCCTTCAAAGTTGCCAGCACGGCAGCAGGCGTAGCATCCACAACCACCGCGTTCCGCCGCAACGCTTCAATCTCCCGCTCTCTGCCCCGGGCCTCTTCGTCTGTCAGCAGCGTTCCGCTATGAAAATCGATGGTGTAGTCGGCATCTTTCAACGTGTGTCCTGTCAACACCAGCACCACCGTTTCATTCGCAGCAATCGCGCCTTGCTTCACCAGTTTCTTCAGTCCTGCCAGTGTCACGGCCGACGCAGGCTCGCAGCCCAGCCCCTCGGCGCCCAGTTCGGCCTTCGCAATCGCGATCTCCGCCTCGCTCACGTCCAGGCACCAGCCTCCCGTGTCTTGAATCACGCGTGCGGCCTTGCGCCACGACGCCGGATTCCCGATCCGAATGGCCGTCGCCCGCGTGTGCGCCTCAACCGGCTCCAGTGAGGCTCCGTGATTGGCTTCGAAGCTCCGCACCAGCGGATTCGCCCCCTCAGCCTGGATCACTGAAATCCGCGGCATCCGCGCTACCAGGCCCAGTTCATGCAGCTCGCGGAACCCTTTGCCCAGCGCCGAACTATTGCCCAAATTGCCTCCCGGAACAATCAGATGATCCGGCACATTCCAGTCGAACGCCTCGGCAATCTCAAACGCTGGAGTCTTCTGCCCCTCCAGCCGGTAAGGATTCACTGAGTTCAGCAGGTAGATCGGCGCTTCTTTCACGATCTGCGTCAGCAGCGTAAGACAGCCGTCAAAATCCGCCTTCAACTGGCAGGTCACCGCGCCGTAGTCCATCGCCTGCGACAGCTTGCCCCACGCGATCTTTCCGTCAGGAATCAGCACCAGGCTGCGCAGCCCCGCGCGCGCCGCATAAGCAGCCATCGCCGCCGACGTATTCCCCGTCGATGCGCAAGCAACCCATGTGAACCCCCGTTCCCTGGCCACGCTCATCGCCGCCGTCATGCCCGTGTCCTTGAACGACCCGGTTGGATTCATGCCCTGGTGCTTGGCAAACAATTGATCGATGCCCAGCGCCTTTGACGTGCGCGTCAGGTGATACAGGGGCGTATTCCCTTCCCGCAGCGTCACTGCATTGCCAAAGTTGTCCAGAATCGGCAGCAATTCGCGAAAGCGCCACACGCCCGATTGGTCCAACAACTCCGACGAGCTCTTCCGCTCACGCCACAGCCATTTCAGCGCGCCGGGATTCGGCCGGTCAGGCCCTTTTCGTTGAACCCAGCCCGGATATTCCACCTCAAACAAATCCCCGCACTCGGCGCAGCGAAAGTCCGGCAGCGCCTCAGGGCCCGCAATCCGGGCCCCGCATCCAAAACAGTGTAACTGGTGCAAATTGTCGTTCATGCGCTTGTCTTTGTTGTTCCTGTCTGGTGTTAGCCTACCAGCGTGGAGCGAATTTTGCAGCGCATTGAACCCAGCACTCCCTTCGAGTCGAACCGTCTCTCGCCCCGCCTCTCCGCCCGCTTGTCCCTACGTATCTCGAAACCAATCCTTCTCATGTGTCTGTCCCTGGCGTTTCTGCTTCCTGCCCCCGCCCAAACTCCGTTGCGCGTTGCAGCGGCTGCCGACCTCGAGCCGGTTCTGCCGCCCATTCTCGAACAGTTTCACCAGTCCACCGGCATCCGCGCCGAAGCCACGTATCAAGCCTCTGCCATGCTCACTACGCAGATCATGAACGGCGCACCCTTCGACCTGTTTCTCTCCGCCGACCTCAGCTATCCAAAGAAACTCATCGACGCCGGCCTCGCCGATGCCGCCGGATCAACGGACTCAACCACGCCCATCACCTACGCAAAAGGCACGCTGGTCTTGTGGACCCGTAAAGACTCCGCCCTCGGGCCGCCTTCACTCGATCTGCTTCGCAACCCCGCGCTCAAGCGGCTCGCCATCGCCAATCCAGACCGCGCTCCCTACGGCCGCGCCGCAGTCGCCGCACTCACCAGCCTCAAGCTNNCGCCCAATTCGTCGACTCCGGCAACGCTGACGCCGGTCTCATCTCCCTTACCTCAGCGCTCACGCCCAGGATGGCATCCAGCGGCGCCTTCTTCGTCATCCCTCGCGATCTCTATCCGCCCATCCAGCAGGGCGCAGTCATCGTCACCAACACAACCCAGCGCGCGGCCGCCCACAAGTTTCTCGACTTCCTTCTCTCTCCACCCATCCAGGCCCAGCTTGCCAAGAGCGGCCTCACACCCGTCAACTAGGACACGATGGACTGGCAAGCGCTCGCACTCACACTCAAGCTCGCATCGGTGACCACCGTCATCCTGCTTGCCATCGCCATCCCGCTTGCTTCCCTGCTGGTGCTGGGCCGTGGCCGCTGGCTCGCGGCGCTTGAAGCCCTTGCCGCCCTGCCCCTCGTCTTGCCTCCCACTGTCCTCGGCTTTTTCCTGCTCGTACTCCTCGGACCGCGCACCGCCGTTGGCCGCGGCATCACCGCCCTCCTTGGCCATCCCCTCGCCTTCTCTTTCGATGGGCTCGTCGTCGGCTCGGTCATTTACAGCCTGCCCTTTGCCGTGCAGCCCCTGGTGGCCGGCTTCGCAGCAATCGATCCTGCGCTCGTCGATGCGGCCCGACTCCTCGGCGCAAGTTCGTCGCGCATCGTCTTCACGTTGCTGGTACCGTTAGCGCGCCGTTCGCTCGTTGCCGCCGCAGTCCTCAGCTTTCTGCACACGGTCGGCGAGTTCGGCGTCGTGCTCATGCTCGGCGGAGATATTCCCGGCGCAACCCGCACCCTCTCCATCGTCCTCTACAACCAGGTCGAGAATTTCGACTACGCCGCCGCCAACCGCACCGCCGCAATCCTGCTGGGTCTAAGCTTGACGGCCCTTGCCACCATCTACCTCACTGCACAAACCCGAGGACGCGCACGTGCTTGAGCTCACCCTCACCGCCGAGCGAGGGAGCTTCAAGCTTGAAGTGGCCTGCCGTCTCGCGTCGGATTGGACCGTGATCTTTGGCCCATCGGGCGCAGGCAAAAGCACCCTGCTCCGCCTCCTGGCCGGCCTCGACAGAACCGTTCCCGGCGGATCCACGCAAGCCAGGATCGTCCTCGACGGCTTGGTTCTCGCCCACTCCGCAAACGGCGTCTGGTCGAGGCCCGGCCGCCGCCACACCTCGCTCGTTGCCCAGCAGCCTTCGCTCTTCCCGCACCTCAGCGTTGAAGCAAACGTGGCCTACGGGCTCAATGGACTCGATCGCCTACTCCGCGCCGCCCGCGTCGAAGAAATGCTCTCGCTTGTGGACGGAACCGAACTCGCCGCCCGCCTGCCGCGCGACTTATCCGGAGGTCAGGCGCAGCGCGTCGCCCTGGCCCGTGCGCTCGCTCCCTCACCGCGCCTGCTGCTTCTCGACGAGCCGTTTTCTGCCCTCGACGGTGTCGCCAGCGACGCTTTGATCTCCCGCCTGCAATCCTGGCTGCTCCAGAACAAGGTGCAAACGGTTATCGCAACGCACGACGCAACCGCCGCGTTCTCCACTGGCGCCGAAGTAGCTTTACTCCACGAAGGTCGTCTGGCCGCACAAGGTGCAGCCTCTCAAGTCCTGGCAACAGAACGCGCCCGCCTCCTCAGCCGCCTCCAATAAACAGCCCCTGCCCGCGCCGTAGGCGCAATGTATGTTAGCCCCGCGCTTCAGCGTGGGGAAAAGCATCGCATTTATAGAATCAGAGTCCCGTAGGGACGGCGCCCGTCACTCCTTCATCGCAGCCCGAGACTCGGGCCAGAAGTAAAGCAGCGGAATCAGCACGAAGATCGCAAACGCCACGTTCACCGAAACAAACGCCAGACCCACCGAAGCCGCGTATAAGCCCGTTGAGAACGCTGCCTTCCGGTTTAGCCGTTGGAAAAACAGCTTCCGCGCCTCATCCTGCAGGTCCTGCCTTCCCACCACGATTTGCAGCAACGTGAAAGCAGCCGCTGTCAGCGTCAGCCCCGCTCCATAGGTCGCAACCGCCAGCGGCGCATGGCAATTCTCCCCAAGGTAAGCCGTCGAAAACGGAATCAGCGACATCCAGAAAAGTAGGTTGTTGTTGCTCCACAGCACGCCCGGATCTGCGTGACGGCATTTCTCAATCAGGTGGTGATGGTTCACCCAGAAGATCGCCACCACGGCAAAGCTCAAGCCATACACCAGCAGCTGAGGCGTCATCGCCAGCAGCGCCTCGAACGTGGCCACGTGCGGAACCTTCAGATCCAGCACCATGATCGTAATGATCACGGCAATCACACCGTCGCTGAATGCTTCAAGGCGATTCGTCTTCATCTCAATCCTTCAAGTAGAGCATTAGAAACCCACCAGAACTGGCTCCAATTCAAGCTCGATCCCAAACCGCGCGTCGACGCCCGCAGCGATCCGCTCCGCCAGCGCCAGAATCTCGTTTGCAGTAGCCCCGCCCCGGTTCGTCAACGCCAAAGTATGCCGCGACGAAATCCCCGCCGCCCCCATTTGAAATCCCTTGTGGAACCCCGCCTGCTCAATCAGCCAGGCCGCAGGAATCTTCACTTGGCCCCGCCCCGCTGGAAAACTCGGCGGCAACTTCCCGCTCACTTCGGCAATCTGCCGCGCGCGTTCTTCGCTCACCACGGGATTCTTGAAGAAGCTCCCCGCGCTTCGGCAATCGGCATCGCCCTCCACCAGCAGCATTCCCTTCGCACGGCGCAACTCACGAACGGTCTCCGCAACTTCCGCAAGCCTGACCGCAGCCAACTCCGCTTCGTCGCGCCCCTTCAGAATCGCCTCTTTCAACTCGGCATAACGGACCGTCGGAGCGCCGCCTCGCTTGAGCCTGTAATCCACACGCGTCACCACGAACCTGCCTCTGTCCGCCGTGTTGAACCGGCTCCGTCGATACGCGAACCCGCATTCCTGCGGCGTCAACTCTTCAAACTTGCGTTCAACCAGGTCGTACGCCCGCACGCAAGCAATCGATGTAGCCACCTCCTGCCCGTACGCCCCCACATTCTGCACCGGCGTTCCCCCCACCGTACCCGGAATTCCAGCCAGGCACTCCATTCCCGCGCAGTTGAGCTCAATGGTCCGCTGCATGCAATGCTCCCAGTCTTCGCCGGCGGCAACCTTCACGATTGCCTCGTCCCCATCCTCCACCACGTCGAACCCGCGCAACCCCACCTGCACCACGAGCCCGTCGAAGCCCTCGTCGGCAACCAGCAGATTGCTGCCGCCGCCCAGCACAAACAGCGGCAATCCGCGCTCCCGCGCCCACGCAGCCGCAGCCACCACATCGTCATCCGTCGCGGCCTCTGCAAGATACCGTGCATCGCCGCCCACTCCTAGCGTGGTCATCCCTGCAAGCGAAATGTTTTCTCGAATGTTCATTTTTCTTTTGAATGTTTGAGCTGCCAGACTACAGGACCACATCCCTCCGCGAATAGTGTGTCTCTCTCCACTTGCCTTGTGCCTTGTTTCCTTCTCGTTTCTCGCAGACCGGGGATTGAAGCGCCAGTATCAAGGCGCTGAGTGCCCCCGGTCCCTCGCCCGCCGCGGCGGAGCGACCGGGGATCGAATCGGACGTATCACCCCAGCCAGTAGCCACAGCCCTCCGGAACCCGTAGAATGAGAACAGGCAACTTCCCTGCCGGAGGAAAAGCATGTATCCAGAACTGATGGTCATTCCCATGCGCGAGGAACTCGTCCGCGCCGGAATCAATGAAACCCGCACGGCCGAGGACGTGGACGCGGCCCTCGCCCAGCCCGGCGCCACCCTGCTCGTCGTCAACTCCATCTGCGGATGCGCGGCGGGTAAAATGCGTCCCGGCGTGCGCATGGCTCTTGGCAACTCAACCAGCCAGCCCGACCACAAAATCACCGTCTTCGCCGGTCAGGATCGCGAGGCCACCGATCGTGCTCGCAGCTACTTTGAAGGCAACCCGCCCACCTCGCCCGCCATCGCCATCCTCCGCGACGGCAAGCTCGTCTACCTCATGCAGCGCTTTGTCATCGAGCAATCCACCGCCCAGCAAATCGCCGGCGAACTGGTCCGCGCCTNNCGCGCCTTCGACGAATTCTGCGCCAAGACCACAGCCTAGTCTCGCAGTAAGCTCCGCAATATAAAACGGCCTCCCGCAAAGGGAGGCCGTTTTCACGCGCGAAAAGCCCTCAATCCGCTTCCGCCGCCTTAGCCAGCTTCTGCACCTTGCTGTGCTTGATTGAGTAGGTGAAGTAAATCACCAGCCCGAACAGCAGCCAGCCAATCATCACTTCCCACGTAATCAGCGCAAGCTTCGACATCAGGAACCCCGCCGAAAGAATGCCCAGCGCGGGCACCAGCGGCACCAGCGGCGTCTTGAACGGCCGATGCAACTCCGGCTGCCGCACCCGCAGCACCCACACGCCCGCGCACACAATCGTGAACGCCAGCAGCGTTCCGATATTCACCAGGTCCGCAAGCCTTGATATAGGCAGAAACGCCGGAAACACCGCCGCAAAAAGTCCAAACACAATCGTCGTAATCCATGGCGTTCTGAACTTAGGATGGATCGCCGATGCCCACTTCCACAGCAGCCCGTCCTTTGACATCGAATAGAACACGCGTGTCTGTCCCAGCAGCATCACCAGCATCACCGTGGCCAGCCCGAAAACCGCGCCTATCTTCACCAGCATCGAGCCCCAGCTCACGCCCGTCGCGTCAATCCCAAGCGCCACCGGAGCCGGAACGTTCAGCGTCGAATAATTCACCAGTCCGGTCAGCACCAGCGAAACCGCAATGTACAGGACCGTGCAAATCACCAGTGACCCGAGAATCCCGATCGGCATATCCCGCTGCGGCTTCTTCGCCTCCTGCGCCGCTGTCGACACAGCATCAAATCCAATGTAGGCAAAGAAAATCCGCGATGCCCCCTTCGCAATCCCGCCCCAGCCAAAATTCCCGTTCGCGTCTTTGGGCGGAATGAATGGGTGCCAGTTCGTCTGCGCCAATGCAGGATGCTTGAAGAGGAAGTATCCACCCACTACCAGGAAGATGCCCACCACGCTCAGCTTGATAAACACAATCACCGAGTTAAAGTTCGCCGACTCCTTGATCCCGATCACTAGGATGGTCGTGATCACAAAGACACCGATCATCGCAACCAGGTTGAAGTATCCCGTCGCATGAGGCAGCCCCGCATCGCTCACGCCCGGCGGCAACGACATCACCGGTCCCCACATCCCCTGGTACTTCACCAGCTGCGCCCCGGGAATCGCAGTCAACTGCGGCGGAATCACGATGCCCATCTGCTGCAGCAGGCTGTTGAAGTACCCTGACCAGCCTGACGCCACCGTCGCCGCGCCAAACGCGTACTCCAGCACCAGGTCCCACCCGATAATCCACGCCACCAGCTCGCCCAGCGTCGCGTATCCATACGTGTACGCCGATCCCGCAATCGGAATAATCGATGCAAACTCCGCATAGCATAGCCCTGCAAACGCGCACGTGATGCCCGCAAGCACAAAGCTCAGCGCCACCGCCGGTCCCGCGTAGAGAGCCGCTGCCTGCCCTGTCAGCACAAAGATCCCGGCGCCAATCACGGCCCCTATGCCCAAGGTAATCAGGTTCACGGCGCCAAGCGAGCGCTTCAGCGTGTGTTCGCCCTGTTCACCAGCCTCTAGCGACAGCATCGACATGGGTTTGATGCGTAGCAGCCTCGACATGGAAATAGGACTACCTCCTCAACATTCAGTTAGCGTTTCAATTGGATCCTGCGAGTGCCGTCAGACGCTGCCGCCGTGACCAGAAAAGATATACAGGGATACCGAGCAGCACAATCACCAGGCCCGGCCACGTGTACTGGGGCTTGTATCGCAATAATACGATACAAATCCACGCCGCCATCACGATGTAGAGCGCCGGCAATACCGGATAACCCCATGCCTTGTAAGGCCGCGCCGCATTCGGCCGCTTCACCCGCAGTACAAACAGGCTCACGATGGTCAAAATGTAAAACACCAGCTCCGCGGCAATCAGGTAGTCCAGCAGTTGTCCGTACGAACCAGACACGCACAGAAACACTGTCCACACCGCCTGGATCATCAGCCCCGCCACCGGCGTTTTGTACTTCGGATGCAGCTTGCCCACCGACTTGAAAAACAGTCCGTCCTGGCTCATCGCATAAAACACGCGAGCACCGGCCAGCGTCAGTCCGTTGGCGCAGCCAAACGTCGAAATCAAAATGGCTCCGGCCATAAGCCACGCACCGGCCGAATGAAAAACCTGCCCCAGCACTGCCGTCGCTACCCGATCCTCAGCCGCATATTGAATCCCGCGCGCCGCAATCGTCCCCCCATGCGGATCGCCATGCATCGGCAGCACCAGCAGGTAGCCCACTGACACCAGAAAGTACACCGTCAACACAAACCCGGTACCCAGAATCAATGACAGCGGCAAATTGCGCTTCGGATTCTTCACTTCCCCGGCCGTATACGTGATGTTGTTCCACGCATCCGCGCTGAACAGCGATCCCACCTGCACCACCGCCAGCACCACCACAAGGTTCACCAGCACCATCGGGCCGCCTACGCCCACCTGCACCTGGTGCAGCGAACTCCACCCGGCATTCTTCCAGAACTCACTGAACCCCGCGCCAAAATTTGCATTCCACGCCTCCGCCGTACGTCCCACCGTAAACGCAAGCAGGATCAGAGCCGCCAGCGAGATCGCCTTGGCAGATGTAAAAATGTTCTGGATCGCCGCTCCCAGCCCCACGCCGAAGATGTTCACAAACGCCAGCAGAACAACCACCACAATCGCGGCCAGGTTGGCCGTGCTCAGGCCAATGTCCATGTTGCCCAGCACCATCGGGCCCACGGGAATCGCTGGCACATGCGCAATATGCCAAAGCCAGTGCGTTGTCGACACCGATGGAAAAAACACGCCCAGAAACTTGCCAAACGCCACGCATACCGCGGCAATCGTTCCCGTCTGGATCACCAGAAACAGCGTCCACCCAAACAGAAACCCCCACAACGGGCCCAGCGCTTCTCGAAGATAGATATACTGGCCGCCCGCTTTCGGCATCATCGCCGCAAGCTCGCCGTAGCTCAGCGCCCCAATCAGCGTCAGCACCGCCGTCACCAGCCACGCGCCCAGAAAAAGCGCCGGCGATCCCACGCCCCGGGCAATGTCGGCATCCACAATGTAGATGCCCGACCCGATCATCGATCCGATGACGATCGCCGTGGCGCTGAAGAGGCCAAGGGTTTGCTTCAGCCCCGGACCTTCACCGGGCTGCGCCTGCTCTGGATTGGGAGGGAGATCTGGAGTTGTCACCTGCAAGATTTTTACCCGATTTAAGCGCCCCTGTCTCCAGATTTCTTCAAAACCCCTTCTCCCGCCAGCATTTGCACCACAGTCACCCCCAAAATCCGAACCCATGAGGACAACGAGCGGGTGCCCCCGGTCCCTAGCATTTGGGGACCGGGGTAAGGATCATCTTCACCCCAAAACCACCATCCACCGCCGAAACTCCGCCGCCGGATCATCCGCCCGAAAAATCGCCGCAGAAACCGCCACCGTCGTCGCCCCGGCGGCCAGCACAAGCGGAGCAGTATCCAGCGTGATCCCCGCCGCAGCCGTCAAAACCCGATCCGGCCCCGCCTCTCGGCGCAAACGGCTCACCCCTTCAAGACCAATCGGCGTCGTCCGCGTCTGCTTTGTCGTCGTCGGATACACCGGACCAATGGCAAAATAGTTCACCGGCTCCTCCAGGATCCCCGGCAGCAGTTTGTCACTCCCGCCAAAGGTGCCGACGATCCGCTCTGGCCCCAGCAGTCGGCGCGCCTCCGCAGGAGTCACATCGCCAGCGTCCACATGCACGCCATCAAATCCTGTTTGGTCAACCAAATCGGCTCGGTCATCGAGAATTAACTTTATATTCTCGCCACGCATCGCCGAGCGCAGCGCCTCGGCATCCTCCAGCAGTTCGGCGTCGCTACCGGTCTTGTTCCGGTACTCCAGCAACGTCACGCCCGCATCCGCCAGCGATGCCCCCAGGCGCTGCAAATAGACAGCGCGCCCCTCGGCAGGAATCGTCGAAGCATCCAGAATTGGATAGATCTTCGGAAACAGAAAACTCATGCATCCACGGTAGCCCGTCACCCCGACAGTTGTCAGTGAGGTGGGCCCACGCCTTCGTTTTTTAAGCCTTGATCGAGCTCGGCGCCGACCAGCTATTTGGTCCACGCAAGCAGCGGGCCGGTCTAGGCACTGAAGAACTCGACGATCAGATCGGTAATCTCGTAAAGTCCGGGACCACCCATTTGCATGGAGAGATGAGCGGGCGCGCCTGAAGGTCTCTTCGCAGAAGAGCCAGAAGCTGTTGGGGACCGGTGACTTCCAATCAGGCTTGCGGTCAAGTAAAGTTGGGAGACACATGATCGTTAACTTGGCCAGACGCGCGCATGACCATAATTGGGAGCTCGATCCCATTACGCGGTCCCTTTTGGACACGGATTTTTACAAGCTGCTGATGCTGCAGTTTATCTGGAAAAATTTCAAGACGACGCGCACCTCGTTTACCACGATGAACCGCACCAGTACCGTGCGGCTCGGCGAGATCGTGGGCCTGCATGCGTTGCGCGAGCAACTGGATGCGGTGAGGAGCCTGCGCTTTCACAAGTCGGAATTGATCTGGCTGGCCGGCAATACGTTTTACGGGCGCAGAGGGATCTTTGAGCCCGCATTTCTCGAGTGGCTCGAGAAGGATTTCCGGCTCTCGGAATTTGAATTGTCGGTGCAGGACGGCCAGATCAACCTGAGCTTCAGCGGGCTGTGGACCGAGACGACGATGTGGGAAATTTATGCGCTGACGATTATTGACGAGCTGAAGACGCGCGCCAGCCTGAAGCGGCTGAGCGAGCTGGAGCTCGACATTCTGTACGCACGTGCGAAGACCAGGCTCTGGGAAAAGATCGACCGTCTGCGGGGCATTCCGCGGCTCAACATCAGCGACTTTGGAACGCGGCGGCGTCACAGCTTTTTGTGGCAAGAGTACGTTGTGAAAGCGATGAGCGACATGCTGGGCAAGGGGTTTGCGGGGAGCTCGAACACCTACCTTGCCTACAAGCACGATCTTGAAGCCATCGGCACAAATGCCCACGAACTGCCGATGGCGATGGCGGCTTTAGCCAACAACGAAGAGGATTTGCGATCGGCGCAGTATCGCTTTCTGGAGTTGTGGCAGCAGAGCTACCAGGGCGAGCTGCTGATTCTGCTTCCCGACACGTTTGGGACGACGCAATTTCTGGAAAGCGCGCCAGACTGGGTGGCGGACTGGACCGGACAGCGCATCGACAGCAAGGATCCGTGGATTGCGGGCGACGAATACATTGCGTGGCTCAAGCAGCGAGGACGCGATCCGCGCCGCAAGCGGCTGATTGCGTCGGACGCGCTGGACGTGGATCAGATTCTCGGGTTGCATGCTTATTTTGGCGGGACGCTGAAGAACGGAGCATCGCCTGGGAGCTTTCAGCGCGCGAGCGACTTTCTTGACGAGAAGCGATGGATTCCAGAGCCGCGCATCCGGTTCAGCGCCGGCTGGGGGACGTTCCTGACGAATGATTTTCGCGGCTGCAATCCACAGGGCGACGAGGGATTTGACCCGATCAGCCTGGTATGCAAACTGAGCGAAGTGGAAGGACGGCCGGCGGTGAAGCTCTCAGATAATTACTCGAAGGCCCTGGGCGATGCGGAGGAGATCAAGCGCTACCGCAAGGTGTTTGGAACGGCGGGAGTGGCGGACGTTCCGGTCACGGCCTGAGGGCAAATCTTTGATGGATGGAGTTGACCGCCCGACGGAGCCCAGCGGTGTAGTCTGCCAAGTATGACGGCGAGTGCAGGCTGGTATGCCGGCCAGTTGCGGCAGGAGCTGACGGCGCGGGCAAGACGACATGCGCGGGGCCGAGCCCATGTGGAGAGCTACGGAAGCCCGCCGGTGATCGTGTTTCCGCCTGAAGACGGACTACACGGAAATTTCTTTGACGCATCCTACCGGGCGATTGCGGCGCGGCCAGAGTGGATGCGGCGCTTCGACAAAATTCACACGCAGGGCAACCGCTCGCTGCCCAAGCCGCAGTTGGATCCCAGAAGACGATGGCGGGAGCTGGACTCTTCCATGAGCTCGGACGCCCTGCTGATGAATGTTTTTTGCGCACCGGGAGTTGTGGAGTCGGCAACTGCGCGTCGAGCGCTTGGCGTGGAGGTAGATGGAGCGCCGGAGTTTGGCCTGAAGGCGCGCGTGCCGCTGGCGAACGGGCGATTCGACCGCACGGAAGTCGACATGCGGCTGGGCACGCTGCTGGTGGAAGCGAAGCTGACCGAAGGGGATTTCCAAACGCGCGAGGCTCGGATCGTTGAGGCTTACCGGGACTTTGATGCAGTGTTTGATCGGGATTTGCTTCCGCGGGTTGAGTTGACCCAAGTGCGGCGCAAGGAGGCGGTCGAGTTTCCCGAGGCGTATTCGCAGGAGTATGAGAGCTTGATCGACGAGACAATGCCGCTTGCACTGATGAAGGAATTACAGGAGAATTCCGCGTCAGTAATTGCGGCGGATGAGTTCAACGCGAATCGCGAGGCCGAGGCTGGATACACGGGCTATCAATTGATCCGCAATGTGCTCGCGGCCTATGCGGCTGAGTGCAGCTTTTGCGTGCTGCACGACGAGCGGAGGCCTGATTTGCGCGAGGAATGGTTTAGGGTGATGGCCGCCGTGAAGAGCGCGGCGATGCGCGTCAGGCTCAAGGTGCTCACCTGGCAGGAACTGGCGGCTTTTCTGCCCGAGGACTTACAGGAGTTTCTGGATTTGAAGTATGGGATTGTTGCGCCGGGAAAAACGGCTTCGCCCGTGGGAGAAGCCGTCGAGTTTTGAAACGCGATCGGCCGGCGTTACAGGCCCAGGATTTTTCGGTTGGCTTCGGTGTCGGCGCCACCGCCGGCGAAGTCGTCGAAGGCGCGGTCGGTGACGCGAATGATGTGGTCGCGGATGAAGGGCGCGCCTTCCGCAGCACCTGCCTCAGGATGCTTGATACAGCACTCCCACTCAAGCACGGCCCATCCCGGATAGTCGTACTGTGCCATCTTGGTGAAGATCTGTTTGAAGTCGATTTGGCCGTCGCCCAGCGAGCGGAAGCGGCCGGGGCGATCGATCCAACTTTGATAGCCGCCGTAGACACCGGAGCGTCCGCTTGGATGGAATTCGGCGTCCTTGACGTGGAACGCGCGTACACGGTCGTGATAGATGTCGAGGAAGGCGAGGTAATCTAGCTGCTGCAGGATCATGTGGCTCGGGTCGTAGAGAATGTTGGCGCGGGGATGGTCAGAGACGGCGGCGAGGAAGCGCTCGAAGGTGACTCCGTCGTGCAGGTCTTCGCCGGGATGGAGTTCGAAGCAGACGTCGACGCCGACCTCGTCGAACTGCTGGAGGATGGGGAGCCAGCGCGCGCCGAGTTCCTTGAAGGCTTCGTCGATTAGACCTGTAGGACGCTGCGGCCAGGGATAGAAGAACGGCCATGCGAGAGCGCCGGAAAAAGTGGCGTGCGCGTCGAGACCCAGGTTCCGACTGGCCTTGGCGGCCCACATCAATTGCTGCACAGCCCAGGCCTGGCGCGCTTTGAGATCGCCGGCAATTTCAGGCGGAGCGA
Source organism: Acidobacteriaceae bacterium (assembly GCA_003164255.1). GTDB lineage: Bacteria > Acidobacteriota > Terriglobia > Terriglobales > Acidobacteriaceae > Telmatobacter. Next base: position 27,771 of record PLST01000277.1, read on the forward strand.
AGCTGCCGAACAACACATCGTAGGCGGCGTGACTCGCGACAAGCTGGCCTTGCAGGTGGGTTGAAAGCTCGGTGATGGCGACGCCTGCGCGGCTAGCCACGCCGAGGAGCTCATGGCAATATCCCTGGCTCTCCGCTGCTTTTTTGAGGTCGAAAAGCCGCGCATCCCATGTGGGAATTTGAATGCCTGTGAAGCCGAGTTTGGCGGCCCAGCCGGCCATGCCTTCAAGCGTATTGAATGGGGCGGCATCGCCGGCGAACTGCGCGAGAAAAATTCCGGGGCCTTTGATGGTCTTCATGATCTGTCTCCACGATGGGTAGGCCTGGCTAGAACGCGACCCAGGATTGTTTGCGGTTGCTTTCGATGACGCGGTCAATAAAGCGCATGCCGCGCACGCCGGCGACGATGCCGGGCAGCGTGGGCGGCAGCGGGTTGGCATTGCCCTGCTGCCAGGCGCGAAGCGCGTCAGCGAATTCACTGTAGAGGACGGCGAAGGCTTCAAGGTAGCCCTCAGGATGGCCGGGCGGAACGCGCATGACAGCAAGTGCGTCGTGGCCAAGGTAGGGCGTGCCGGCGTGATGAATTTCTTCAGGGCCCTCAAGGCGCTTGACGATGAGGCGGTTTGGATCCTGCTGGCGCCAGTCGATGGAGGCGGTTTCGCCATAGATGCGGATGCGCATTTCATTGAGCTCGCCTGCGGCCACCTGCGAGCAGGCGAGTGTGCCGGCGGCACCGTTGCTGAGGCGGACGAAAGCATTGCAATCGTCGTCCAGACGGCGGCCTTCAACGACGGAACGCAGCGTGGCGTTGATCTCAGTGACCTGGAGGCCGGAGATGTATTCGAGCAGGTGGAAGGCGTGGGTGCCGATGTCGCCGATTGCGCCGCCCTGGCCATTCTGAGCCGGGTCGGCACGCCAGGCAGCCTGCTTGTGGCCGGTGTTCTCAATGGGCTTGCTCATCCAGCCTTGAAAATATTCGACAGCCACCTTGCGAATCTTGCCGAGATTACCGCTGGCGCAGAGATGGCGGCCTTCGCGCACCAGGGCGTAGCCAGCGTAGGTGTGGGTGAGGCCGTAGGGCAGGCCCGATTTGGCGACGGCGGCTTCAAGCGCCTGTGCTTCGGCGTAGTTTGAAGTAGCGGGCTTGTCACTCATGACGGGAATGCCGGCCTCAAGCGCGGCCTGCGCGATGGGCAGATGAAGATGATTGGGCGTGGTGATGACAATGAAGTCGATGGGGTCGGGCCGCTTCCGCTCGGCTTCGATCATCTGGCGGTAGTCGGCGTAGGCGCGTGCGGGATCGATGCCGAAGCGTTCGCCGGCTTCGCGGGATCGCTCGGCGGATTGAGAAAACGCGCCGGCAACCATCTGGATTTTTCCATCCATTTCAGCGGCAAGTCGATGGACAGGACCGATGAACGCTCCCGGCCCTCCGCCGACCATGCCCATGCGCAGTTTCCGTTGTGCAGCCATCTCGTTTCCTCCGTGCGTTGGCGCTGAATCCAGAAAGGTAAAGTTCTTCGCAGGTCAGTCTACACTACGCTCTCAAGCGCCGCGCGTGCTCCTTGACTGTGGTCGGTCGTCAACGTCCGGATGATGATTGATACGCGGCTATTGATTGACGCCGCTGGCCAGGAAACCGCCGTCGACGGCGATGATTTCGCCGGTGACGAAGGTGGCGGCCGCCGAAGCAAGAAAGATGGCTGGGCCGACGACTTCACTAGGATTGCCAAACCGATGCATGGGAGTCCGCAGCAGAATCTCTTCGCCGCGCGGCGTGCCCATGATGAGCGACATGTTCAGCGGTGTAGGGAAGACGCCGGGGGCAAGCGCGTTGACGTTGACGCCATTTCCGGCCAGTTCAATTGCCAGCGTTTTGGTGAATGAAGCGACCGCACTTTTGCTGGCGGCGTAGGCCGCAACCTGGTAGAAGCCATGAAAACCGGTGATGGAAGCGATGTTGACGATGCGGCCGTAACCGGCTTTGGCCATGGTTGCGCCGAAGATCTGGCAGGAGCGCACCGTTCCGGTGAGGTTGGTTTCCATGATGCGTGCCCAGTCCCCATCGGAGACCTCAAGCGTGGGGATTTTCTGGGTAATGCCGGCGGCGTTGACCAGGATGTCGACCTTGCCGAAGGTCTGGATGACCTGCTCGTGCAAATGCTCAAGCGAGGAGCGATCGAGCACATCGCAGGCGACACGCAACGAGCGGCGGCCTACGGCTTCAATTTCAGTGGCGACGGCTTCAACCTGCTCAGTGCGGCGCGAGCTGGGCGCCACATCGGCGCCGGCGCGGGCCATGCCGAGAGCGATTTCCCGGCCCAGGCCGGTTGTCCCGCCAATGACGACGGCAACCTTGCCGGTGAGATCGAAAAGACTTTGACTCATGGAAGCTCCCCTTCCGCAGGCGCGAGCGCCGTGCCGGCCCGCAGATTGAACGGACTCGAGCATCGGCGCCTGCGTTGCAAACAGTAACAGCCTAAACGATCGGCCGTGAGACGCGTTCACAGACCGGAAACGGCTCAATGGGTTAAATTACTTGTGGCTATGAATACGATTCAGATTCCCGATTCTTCTCGACGTTGGGATTGCCTGAGCCTCGGCGAAGTGATGCTCCGCCTCGATCCCGGCGAGTGCCGCATCCACACGACGCGGCAGTTCACGGTGTGGGAGGGCGGCGGCGAATATAACGTGGCGCGCGGACTGCGGCGCTGTTTTGGCCTGCGCACAGCCATTGCCACGGCACTGGCCGAAAACCCGGTGGGCCGCCTTGTGGAAGACTTCATCCTCCAGGGCGGGGTGGACACTTCCCTGCTGAAATGGGTTCCCTACGACGGCGTCGGCCGCGCTGTGCGCAATGGGCTCAACTTTACCGAGCGCGGATTTGGGGTGCGCGCGGCCGCGGGGTGCAGCGACCGGGGACATACGGCGATCAGCCTGGTGAAGTCGGGCGACTTTGACTGGGAGACGATTTTCGGGCCCAAGAACGGCTCGCGCTGGCTGCATACCGGCGGGATTTTCGCTGCTCTTTCGGCCTCGACAGCCCAAGTGGCCGTGGAAGCCATGGATGCGGCGCGGAAGTATGGGACGCCGGTTTCCTATGACTTGAACTTTCGCGACTCGTTGTGGAAGGCGATCGGCGGCAAGGCGAAGGCGCAGGAAGTGAATCGCGAGATTGTGCGCAAGGTAGACCTGCTGCTGGGCAACGAGGAGGATTTCTCCGCGATGCTTGGCGTCAAGATCAAGGGCGTGACAGAGGACTTTGCGGAGCTGCCGATTGAAGGCTATTCGGAGATGCTGCGCGAGGTGGCAAGCCTGTATCCGAACCTGAAACTGATTGCAAGCACCTTGCGCTCGGTGCGCAGCGCCACCAACAACGCTTGGGGTGCGATTGCGCTCTATAAGGACAAGATTGTGCACGTGCCGCAGACCGATATTGAAATCATGGACCGGGTGGGCGGCGGCGACAGCTTTGCATCGGGCCTGATCTACGGGCTGCTGGCGGACAAAGGCATTGACTGGGCGGTCCGCTGCGGCGTGGCGCACGGAGCGCTGGCGATGACGACGCCGGGCGATACCAGCATGGCCACACTGCCCGAAGTGGAACGCATCATCAAGGGCGGATCGGCGCGCATTGCGCGCTAGAAAGACAGGCTGGCGCATCGTCCGCGATGGTCGAGTGCGTACAGACTCATAGAGGATCAAGATGCCAGAGACGACACAGGAAACACTTGAGCGCGTAGGCCTGATTCCGGTGCTGCGCGCAAAGAATATTGACCAGGGACGCAAAGTTGTGGACGCCATGATCGCAGGCGGCGTGACGGTGGTCGAAGTCACCATGACCGTGCCGGGCGCAATCGACCTGATCAAGCAACTCAAGAAGGACTTTGGCGA
>PLST01000164.1:0-446 GCA_003164255.1 Acidobacteriaceae bacterium
CGCTTCAAGGAGTTCACTGAGCCTGACCCCTCCTACCACGGCCTCAAATTCTCTGAGGCGTTCGGCCCGCTGGCCTTTATCCTCAAGGCCCGCGTGCAGGGCCTGCGCGATACAGGCGCGGCGCTCTCGCCCTTCAACGCCTTCCTGCTCCTTCAGGGCATTGAGACTCTCCAGCTGCGCATGGAGCGGCACTCGCAGAACGCTCTCGCCGTCGCCAGGCATCTTGAGAAGCACCCCGGCGTCGAGTGGGTCAACTACCCCGGCCTCGAGTCGAGCCGCTACCATGCGCGGGCAAAGAAGTACATGCCCGCGGGCCAAAGCGGACTCGTCACCTTCGGCATCAAGGGTGGGTTTGAGGCGGGCAAAAAGTTCATCAACTCGCTCAAGCTCTTTTCACTGCTGGCCAACATCGGCGACGCCAAATCGCTCGTCATCCATCCGGCGTC
>PLST01000164.1:572-13308 GCA_003164255.1 Acidobacteriaceae bacterium
AGCTAACGATATGACTGACACCCATAACCGCAGCGGCGCTTCGCCGCCCAAGACTAAACCCATCGAGCCCACCTACGAGGGCGACTTTGTCCTCAGTGAACCCCTGCCGCTCGAGTGTGGCAGTTCATTGGACTGTCCCACGCTGCATTACGCCGTCTACGGCCGGCTCAATGCAGCGCGCGACAACGCCGTACTGGTTTGCCATGCGCTTTCCGGCTCTGCCCTGGTGGGCTCCTGGTGGCCTGAGATCTTTGCGCCCGGCGCAGTGCTCTCGCTCCAGCACGACTTCGTCATCTGTATCAACCTCATCGGCTCCTGTTACGGCTCCACCGGGCCGCAATCTGTCGACCCTAAAACCGGCAACGCCTACGGCCCCGACTTTCCCCTCGTTTCCATCCGCGACAACGTCCGCGCCCAGGCCCTCCTGCTTGACTCGCTCGGCATTCGCAAACTCCGCCTCGTTCTTGGCGGCTCCATCGGCGGCATGCAGGCCCTCGATTGGACCATCCTCAATCCAGATCGGGTTGAGCGCGCGCTCATCATCGGCGTCGCGCCGCTCTCCGCCATGGGACTCGCGCTCAATCACCTCCAGCGCCAGGCCATCCTGCACGATCCTGACTGGGCCGACGGGCGCTATCTCCCGCAGCGTCCGCCCCGCCGCGGTCTTGCGCTTGCCCGCCAGATCGGCATGCTTAGCTACAAGTCGGCGCCCCTGTTTGAGGAGCGCTTCGGCCGCAATCCCAACCTCCGTGAAATCGAAGACCCGTGGTGCCTCAACGACCATGGCGGCGGTCTCACCGGCGGCCGCTTCGACATCGCCGGCTATCTCGACTACCAGGGCGAGCGCTTCATTGAGCGCTTCGATGCCAACGCCTACCTGGCCATCCTCCGCGCCATGGACACCTGGGACCCNNAGCTTTATCGGCATCAGTTCCGACTGGCTCTTTCCTGAACCGATGGTCCGCGAATTCGCCAACTCCATCCGCGCCGCCGGCGTTGAGGCCGACTACCGCGAGATGGTCAGCGACCACGGCCACGACGCCTTTCTTGCGGAGCAGGCAGCCCTCGTCCGGCTACTTCAATAGCCGGCCGACGGACCCACCTCAAAAGCAGGCGGCCGGCCGCATCCCGGCTCTAGAATCCCTCCACCATTGGAGGGAGCGGGGCTGCCACTTTCGTTTGAGCCCTCAACTCTGCTGACTCGCCCTTTTCATGGCCCTCTGAATGGTCCGACCGTCCGTTTCCACCGGCCGGGCAAGGGTCTGGGCTCGCTCTGCCACGTTATCGTTAAAGTTCTCCTCGAAGTTTCCTTGTCACCTGCCGCCGAGCCTTTCTATAATCCTTTCAACACCGCATTGGAAGCTGTGGTATCGTTTAATCCGGCACCCCGGCATACAACCGAAATTCAGTACGGTTGAACATTCCGCCAGCGAGTGCGCAAGTATTGATCTCGATCTTCAAGAATTCCCAGGAGCACTGCATGAAGAAGTTAGTCTTGGCAACCGTGATGGCAGCGGCGAGCATCTGCCTCGTTTCCGCGCCCACGCTGCGAGCATATGGTCAGGATCAGGGAACCATCTCGATCCAGAACCCGGCAGAATTCAATGCATATCAACAAGCCGGGACCCAGACCGACCCGGCCGCCCGCGCCGCGGCGGAAGAGTCCTTCTTACAGACCTACCCGCAGAGTGTGGTCAAGAAGTCCGTCCTCGACGATCTCATTGACACTTACGAAAAGACCGGCGATGTGGACAAGGCTGTCGGCGCCGCCTCGCGGCTCCTGCAGCTCGATCCGAACAACATGAAGGCTCTCTATGTCTCGGCCACCATCAAGCGCAGCCAGTGCCTCCGCACCAACGATGCCCAGGTCTGCGACGATGCCGGCGCAATCGGCCAGAAGGGCCTCAAGGCCACCAAGCCCACTGACACGGCAGCTGCTGATTGGCAGAAGATGACCGCGGCTACCTTCCCCATCTTCCACTCCGCCATCGCTCTCGACGACCTGGCCTCAAAACAGGACTTCAAGGGCGCCATTGCCGAGTACAAGACCGAGCTCAATCTCTTCCCGCTGCCGGCCACGCAGAGCGGCACCGGCTTGGTGGACACGCTGCAGCTGGCTGAAGCCTATGCCAAGCCCGGCGACTCCCGCGACCCTGTGCAAGCCGTCTGGTTCTACGCCCGTGCATGGAACTTCGCGCCACCGGCCTACAAGACCCAGATCGAGCCCAAGCTTGAGTACTGGTACAAGCGTTTCCACGGCGGCCTCGACGGCCTGGATGCCGTCAAGACGGCGTCGGCGCAAACGCTCTTCAAGCCCGATTCCGTCGTCATCGCTCCCGCGCCCACGCCGCCTGAGATCGTGCACAACGTGCTGGCCAACACGCCTGACCTGACCAAGCTGAACCTTGAAGACAAGGAGTTCATCCTTGCCAACGGCACTGCAGCCGACGCGCAGAAGCTCTGGGCCGTCGTGCAGAATCAGCCCACCCCGGTCCCGGGCGTCGTTACGGATGCCACGGCCACGGTCCTCAAGATCTCGGTCACCACGCTGGCCGCCGTCAAGCCCAAGGACTACACCGTCAAACTCACCACTCCGGCGGCTTGCGGCTCCGCTCCTCCCGCGCCTTCTGAACTCCACGTCAAGGAAGCGGAGGATTACATCACTGCCAACGGCGTCAAGGCCGATACCGATGCCCTTGATTTCCTGACCGAATCACCGGCCAAGTTCAAGAAGATCGAAGTCGAGCCTGCCGTCGTGTCCATTAAGGTAGCCGTGACCCAGGACGCCAAGGACAACAAGACGCCTGACTTCATCGTCAACCTGAAGGAACCGGTCGGCTGCAAGGACGCCCCGGCTGCCGGCTTTGAATACAAGCTGCAGCCCGCCGACGAGCTGGACGCCACCTACGACACCTATACGGCGATTCCGGCTACCGCGACCAGGCCCGCCACCGCGCAGATCGTGCTGCGTGACGGCTTCATCCAGGGTGAGAAGAAGGCGGCTCCGGTGCACCACGTCCCGGCCAAGCCCTCTGCTGCTCACCACACCGCGCACTAATCATCATGCCGGTCAGCTTCAGCTGACCGGCATGATGAGCGAAAACCCCTGTGAATACAGGGGAAAAACGAATCAAGTTCCTGGGATTACGAAGGGCAGCCTCGATGAGGCTGCCCTTTTTCTTTGACCCCGGCATCGCGATGGGTGGGGCAAAGGGCGGTGATCAGGAGGCGAGTAGGGATTCGTTGCCTAGAATGCGGTAAAGGGTTGAGCGGCTGATGGAGAGCTGGCGCGCGGCGCGGAGCTTGTTGCCGTGGTTCAAGTCGAGAACGTACTGCACATGATTGCGAATGACGGCGTCGAGCGAAAGGTCGTCGAGCTGCGAAGCCGGCCGGGCTGAAACTGGCTGGTCAGATTCGGTGGGCAAAGCGAGGTTACTCGAAAGGATGACGCCGTTGTCGGCCTCAAGGAGCGCGGTCTCAAGTACTCCGGCGAGTTCGCGAATGTTTCCGGGCCACGGGTGTTGCAGCAGGCGCGCGAGCGTGCCGGGGCCGAGCAACACAGGACGCTGCTGATAGCGGGTGCAGATGCGGTCAAGCAGGCACTGGGCGAGCGGGGCAATGTCTTCGCGTCGCTGGCGCAGTGGCGGAATGGCAAAGCGGATGGAGGTAAGCCGGAAAGCAAGATCGGGCAACAGCAATCCCTGGCCTGCCATCTGCCGTAGCGGTGTTTGCGAGGACGCGAGCAAGACAGCGCGGCCCGGAGGACGGTCCTGCAAGGCACGGAGAACGCCGAGCAACAATCCCTGCCCCGGCGGGGCAAGCAGGTCGACACGGTCAAGATAAGTGAAGCCGGCGAGCGTGGCCGGATCGGCATCGGTGGCGAGCCACTCGCGCGCATCTCGACGCTGAAATCCCGAACCCGAAAGCGGCGAACGTGAGAATAAATGACGAGCCAGCGTGTGTTTGCCGGAGCCGTGTTCACCTTCAATGGAGGCCACCTGCAGATGGGGCGCTGCCATTTCAGCCTGCATGAGCAGCTTGCGCCACACCGCGCTGATACCGACGATTTGAAGGGCGGGTGAGGCTTCGGCCTCAACGAGGGAGAGCTTTGCGGCCGGCTGAGGCTGATATTGAGCGGCGCTCTGCATGGTTCTCAACGTCCCTCGCCTCCATGGCCCAAAGTCAGTGGATTGGGCCGACGCTCATTTCATCGGCGATGCGGAAGAAAACATGAACGATGGTGGAAAACGGTGGTAAGCGGACCGAATCCCGCCCTGGGTCAGGGGAAAATCTTCGCGGCAGGCTGGCGCGGGTCTTAAATCCCAAGAGAATGCGGCGTTGTTCCGCTATACTCGGTGCATCCCCGCCGAGGCGTCATCTTTTCCAGTTTTCATCGTTCTCAGAATGCTGGGCGAAGAGTCTGCCACGGCGTTGCACGCGGGACTTTTCTGGAGAACGGGCCATTGACGATCGGGACACGACGAGCGCTGTTGGGTGCCTGGCTGCTGGTCATCGTTGTGTTTGCGCTTCTGCACGCCGTCAACCTGAGAGCCGATTTTCCGAATCACTCGCCGTGGGTGTTTGACTGGGCCAAATACACCGACGAGGGATGGTACGGCAACGCTGCCATTCGCGCGCACCTGTTTGGGAATTGGTATTTGGCCGGTGACTTCAATCCAGCCGTTGCGCTGCCGGTGCTGCCATTTCTTGAATGGCTGCTGTTCTTCGTAACCGGGGTTACGCCGGAGGCCGCCCGCGCGCTGGCCGTTGCGTTCTTCTTTGCGGACCTGGTGCTGAGCTATCTGCTCATCCGGTCGGCGGGACCGCGCTGGGCCGCGTTGCTGGCCGTGACGCTGATGGTGACCAGCCCATTCCTCTACTGCTTCAGCCGGCTGGCCATTCTTGAGCCGGTGCTGATGACCTTCGAGCTGTGCGCGCTCAACATCGCCGTGCGCCTGCCGCAGTTGAAGTGGCCGGTACGTTCTTCCGCGGGCATCGGGTTGCTCTTCACCGTGATGATGCTGACCAAGACCACGGCGATTTTTCTGCTGCCAGCCGTGGCGTGGGCGATGCTGATGCCCCTGCGCCGCAACGTGTTTCACGCTGCGCGCTGCGCGCTGGCTGCCATTGGCGCCTTCGCGCTTTCCTACGGGTTATGGCTCTCGCTGGTGGCGTGGCGAGGACTGTGGGGCGACTACAAATATATGTACGTCGTGAACGCCTACCCCAAGCCAAAGGAGCTTTACTGGCCAGTGGTGAGTGCGGCGTGGTCAATCCACGGCGGGTTGTGGGCCGATCACATTCTGGTCCCGCTCGCCGGAATCGTGCTGTTGTTTGCGGCGGTCTCGCGGCGAACGGCCTGGTCGCGCGCAGGCAGGGACAAGGCGCGCGCGCTCGATGTCGAGAGGCGGCGCGACTGGGGAAGCAGGATGTTCCTTGACCCCGTGCTCGGCGCCTCGGTGCTCTCGGTGGCGGGATACATCGGGTTCATGTCGGTGCAGAATCATCCACAGCCGCGCTACTTCACGGTCGTGGGTTTGTTCTGCTTTATCGTGATTGCGCGTGCAGCGCAGGCACTGTTGGGCGCTGGCGGCGCAGGTAAGGGCCTGAATAGGCCCGCCAGCCACAGGCCAGCGCTGACCATCGCCGGCGCCATCGTGATTGGGGTTGCGGTGCTGGCTGCCGGACTGAATGGCGCAAGGCTAGTCGAGTACGCGCTTCACCCGCAATATACGTTCGTGACCGCGGCCGGGCAACTGGCGCGTTATATGGATGAGCATCCCAACGGCAGGCGGCTGCTGGTGTCGATCAGTGGCGACGAAGTTTCGCTTATCAGTCACGTGCCCGCGCTCTGCGACGACTTTGTCTCCCCAAACGGCTCGATTACCGACCTGCCGACCAAGACGGCCTACTACCAGCCGGGATGGTACGCGTCCTGGAATGATCTTGATCCGGGAACGCTCGAGGACCTGCACACTCATTTTTCTCTGGAGCAGGTGGCAAGCTTCGCTGCCTTCGATGATCCCGAGCGCAATCAGTTGGTGCTGTTCAAGCTGCACCCGTTGCCCGGCGGCGAGGTGCGTGATCCGACCGTGCAGAACATGAAAGACGTTTTGCCCGATGACTCCATCCAGATTCCGACAGAGTGAGAGAATCAGTCGTCAGGGTTCGGCAAATGGAAACGCGATAGGTTGGGACGGTGAGAGAGTGGCGCTAAACATTCAGGAACAATTCGGCCATATAGATATTTACGTATTCGATCAGATTCTGCGAGGAAACATCGCCCCAGGCATGCGGGTGCTCGACGCCGGATGTGGATACGGAAGAAATCTGGTCCATCTGCTGCGCGAAGGGTGCGAAGTATTTGCAGTGGATGAGGATGCCGGCGGCGTTGAGCACGTTCGCCGGCTTTCAGCTTCGCTTATGACCGGTTTGCCTGCGGAGAACTTCCAGGTGGGGTCAATTGAACAGATGCCGTTTCAAAACGGGTTTGCAGATGTGGTGATCTGCAATTCGGTGCTTCACTTTGCCCGGGATGAAGAAAACTTCAGGGCCATGTTGACTGAGCTATGGCGGGTGGTCAGGCCCGGCGGCATGCTGTTCTGCCGGCTGGGTTCCAGAATTGGAATGGACTTTGAGCGGGCCGGCGGCAATATCTTTGTGATCGGCGATGGTTCCAGATGGTTCCTGGTGGATGAGGAGATGCTTCTGGACTCGACAGAGGAGTTGAATGCAGTGCTGGTCGATCCGCTAAAGACGACGATCGTGCAGAACCTTCGCTGCATGACGACCTGGGTGCTCAGAAAGCGCATTGAGCAATAGGAACCGATCAACGCGCAGGTGCGTAATCACGTCCACGAAGCGCGGGCGACGACTCGTCCAAAAACCGTTGACATGACGATGTTCGGTGGATATCCATCAGAAGCTGAAACGAGCACCGATGGTCGGAGCGAGGTTGTTGTCAGATTTGTAGGGGACGCCGGGGCCATGAGGGATGGCGATGGCCAGACCGCCGCTCACGAAGGAATAGGCAACGCCGGCAAACGCGTCCAGGCGTCTGGTGAAGCGATGGTCCCCATAGAACGACCCCTCGTTGAGCGTGCCCGCGCAGGAAGCGCGGAAACCTGCTGCGGCCGAACATGCCGGCGGTCTACGGAAGTCATTCTGCCGCTGTTGATACCAGGCCAGAGTGAAGTCGGATTTTTTGCGGTACGTGTATTTCGCGCCCGTCCACCAGATCTGCACCAGCTTTTCAGAATCCAGATTGTTGTCTTCGACCCCGCTCATAAAATAGCCGCCCTGGTCTGAGGCGCCCACACCCAACGGGTTTTTGGGGTTGTTCTGCCAGATGTATTCGTAGCCTGCATAAAACTTGACCGGATCCCACGTGTATTTGGCTGTGGCCATGATTGCGTTGTTGTCNNGGTCGACTGATAGGGCTGCGTCAGGCTCTGAGGCCCGAGCAACGGGTTCAATACGCTGATGGCCTGGTTGTAGTGCTGGTAGACGAGGTCGCTCGAGAACTTGTTGACTTCTCCGCCGAGGTTAAATCCAAATGCGTTGTTGTGCGCCTGCTCCGCCGTGCAGTTTGCGGCTGTCCATGTTGAGGAGGCCGAGAAGCAGCCGGCAGAGCCGTCGGCGAATTTATACATTGCGCCAAAATGGACCGGGCCATAGGCGAGGCGATACTTGAGTGCGTCGTCCCAACGGCTGTCCTCGGTGTCGCCGCCACCGGCCATGGTGCCGTTGTAGCCAATATAGGAGAATGCATAGCTACCGCCGGCCGGATCGTAAAGGAGCATGGCATCGGTGCCAAGAGATCGCTGACGGCCGAAGGTGATGGCGCCGAAATCCTTGGACGATATGCCGGCATAGTATTCGTCGTTGAAGGGTTGGCCTGCGCGCGCGCCGTCGATGGCTTCAGAATAGCTGGCTCTGGGCAGGCCGTTGTTGATAAACATGGTCGCCGATGCGTTGGCCAGCAGGCCGGAATTCGGATCGATACCCGTGGAAGCATTGAAGACAACGGACCAGCCCGGCAGAAACTGTTCCTTGCCGCGGATGCCCAGGCTGGTCTGCTGCAGGTTGTTCGGCGCGACGAGGAATCGATGTTCGTAGCCGTTTCGGTTGATCAGGGATTCGCCTTCATAGTTGTAGCCGTTTTCCGGAAGGCCGTGGCTCACGTAGCCGACGCCGATGTCATATACACCGTAGACCGTGATGCCGTGCCAGGTAAGCGTGCAGTCGGTGGTGGCAAATTCGCGACCGTTCGCGCAGGGGTCGGGGGGCGTCTTGGTGTCGGCCTTGGCGCCTTGGCCGAACGCCGGCGTCGTTGGGAAGAGGAGGAACGCTGCCGCAAGAATAACGGACTGCACTACAAAACGCCGCAGCGGGGAAACCGCAGCGTGGAAGAACTGCTCTTCCATGGATGGAATCTCCTTTTGGGAAGTGATTCGACCGTTAATTTGGAGATTCTATACGATTTTATCTGATCGGTTCAATATAGATGGTCGATTCAATATGAATTTTGGCGCGCGCAACCGAGGCTAGGGCGGGGCACTGGCATAGGACACTATTATTTTGGAGGGATCAGGGTCTGCCGATCATGACTTCAGTGGCTTTGACGAGGGCTACGGCGGCGTCGCCGGGCTTGAGGGCGAGCTCACGCACGGCGTCGGCCGTGATGATGGCGGTGACGCGCTGGTTGCCGACGGCGAGAACGACTTTGGCGAGTAGACCGTCGATGACGACTTCGACGACGGAGCCGAGCAGCTGGTTGCGGCCGCTGATGCGGCCAGAGCCCGAGTGAGCGGAGGCGGCAGGGAGGAATTCGTCGAGTGCTTCGACGGGCACGCGGTGATGGCCGCCGGGGGTCTTGACGGTGCGGATGCGCCCGGCCAGGATCCAGTGCTTCATGGCCGGATAGCTGATGCCGATCTTCTCCGCGGCCTGGCGTGGCGTAAGCAGGTTGGGCGAGGTCATGGTGATCTTTGAAGTACCCCCACGTGTGTACTTTACACCGTTTCAAGTGCCGAATCGGAACGCTCCGGACATACCCTGGGGAACCCTGTGATTGCAGTCACTCGACAGAGGTATATGCGGATGATAGCCTTCCGGTGGCGATTCACCCAGCGGTTCAGGGGAGCGAATTTCAAGGCCGTAGTTCATGCGGCTTCACTTAAAAACCATTACGTGGGAGGAATTGTGACTGCAACGAATTCGGTGTGTTCGATTCCGGGCGCGATCTGGCAAGGCGCACGGACCTTTCTGAAGCGGCAATACATGACGGCGGCGGCCCTGGGGGGCCTGCTGCTTCCGACCCTGGCCCATGCGCAGACAGAACACGCGGGCGGGGGCGAAGCAAACCTCGTGTTGCCGGATTTGAGGAGCGTGACTTTCGCGAACTTCTTTGGCCTGAACGGACATGCGCTTCTGTCGATCGGATTGCTGTTCTGCGTGGGCGGCCTGCTGTTCGGCCTGGCGATTTATGTGCAGTTGAAGAACCTTCCGGTTCACCGCACAATGCTCGAAATTTCCGACCTGATCTACGAGACCTGCAAAACCTACCTGGTAACGCAAGGCAAGTTCATTCTCCTGCTGTGGGCTTTCATCGCGGTTGTGATCAGTCTGTACTTCGGCGTTCTGGCGCCGGTGCCGAATAAACCGATCTGGGTTACGCTGCCGATCATTTTGCTCTTTTCGCTGGTTGGCATCGCGGGCAGCTACGGTGTGGCGTGGTTCGGCATTCGCGTAAACACCTTTGCCAACTCGCGGACGGCCTTCGCCGGATTGCGCGGCAAGCCGTATCCGCTGTTTGCCATTCCTTTGAAGGCGGGCATGAGCATCGGCATGTTGCTGATCTCGGTTGAGCTCCTCATCATGCTTTGTATCCTTCTGTTCATCCCGGCCGATTACGCGGGCCCCTGCTTCATCGGGTTTGCCATCGGCGAATCGCTGGGCGCGGCGGCGCTGCGTATTGCCGGCGGCATCTTCACCAAGATCGCCGACATTGGCGCCGACTTGATGAAGATCGTTTTCAAAATCAAGGAAGACGATGCGCGTAACCCGGGCGTGATTGCAGACTGCACGGGCGACAACGCGGGCGACTCGGTTGGACCGAGCGCGGATGGATTTGAAACCTACGGCGTGACGGGCGTCGCCCTGATCACCTTCATTTTGCTGGCCGTCAAGGAGCCCACCACGCAAGTGCAACTGCTGGTGTGGATCTTCGTGATGCGCGTGGCCATGCTGGTCTCGAGCTCGGGCGCCTACTTCCTTAACGGTATTATCGCTAAGGCGAGATACGCGAACTCCGAAGAGATGGACTTTGAGGCGCCGTTGACTTCGCTGGTCTGGCTCACCTCCATCGTTTCCATCATTCTCACCTACATCGTGACCTACCTGATGATTCCGAATCTTGGCGACGGCACGCTGTGGTGGAAGCTGGCTTCGATCATCTCCTGCGGAACGCTGGCGGGCGCGGTGATTCCTGAACTGGTGAAGGTATTCACGTCAACCAAGTCGGGCCACGTGCAGGAAATCGTTACATCTGCGAGAGAAGGCGGAGCTTCGCTGGGGATACTGTCGGGCATGGTGGCCGGCAATATGTCAGCCTACTGGCTGGGACTGAGCATGGTGGCCCTGATGGGACTGGGCTACTTCTTCAGCACGGGCGCGTCGATGGCGGTGCTGATGCTGGCGCCAGCCGTATTCGCGTTCGGCCTGGTGGCGTTCGGCTTCCTGGGCATGGGGCCGGTGACGATTGCTGTGGACTCCTACGGACCGGTGACCGACAACGCGCAATCTGTGTATGAGCTGTCGCTGATCGAAAGTGTTCCGGGCATCGAAGCCGAGTTGAAGAAGGACTACGGCATCGTGGCCAGGTTTGAACGGGCGAAGGATTTGCTCGAAGCCAACGATGGAGCCGGCAATACCTTCAAGGCCACGGCCAAGCCGGTGCTGATCGGCACGGCGGTGGTGGGCGCAACCACGATGACGTTCTCAATCATCATGGCGCTGACCCACGGACTGACCACGAACGTGGATAAGCTGTCGCTGCTGCACGCGCCCTTTATGCTGGGGTTAATCTGCGGCGGCGCGGTGATCTTCTGGTTCGCGGGCGCTTCAATGCAGGCGGTGACCACGGGCGCGTACCGCGCGGTTGAGTTCATCAAGGCGAACATTCACCTGGAAGGCGCGGAGAAGGCGTCGGTAACGGACTCGAAGAAGGTGGTGGAGATCTGCACGAAGTACGCGCAGAAGGGCATGTTCAACATCTTTCTCGCCGTGTTCTTCTCGACACTTGCATTCGCGTTCATGGAGCCGTTCCTGTTTGTCGGCTACCTGTTCTCGATCGCGATCTTCGGGTTGTACGAGGCGATCTTCATGGCCAATGCGGGCGGCGCCTGGGACAATGCGAAGAAAGTCGTGGAGGTTGACCTGAAGCAGAAGGGGACAGCGCTGCACGATGCAACCGTCATCGGAGACACGGTCGGCGATCCGTTCAAGGACACCTCGTCGGTGGCCATGAACCCGATTATCAAGTTCACGACACTGTTCGGATTGCTGGCAGTTGAGTTGGCCGTCACGCTCAGCGTGAGCAACCCGATGCTGACCCATGTACTGGCAGTCGCCTTCTTCCTGGTGTCGACTTTCTTCGTGCACAAGTCGTTCTACGGGATGCGGATTGATACCAAGGGCGCCAAATAAAGCGCTGGCTTCTGATTGATTGACGAAAACGCCGCCCGAATGGGCGGCGTTTTTGTTTCCGCAGCTTTCGACAAAACCAGGTGCGTCGTGCCTCGACCCGGCAAAGCCGGCTCGGAACCAGTCGCATATGGTCCCGCGCCCAGTGTCCCAGGCGAGATGAGCAATTGCGAACAGCGTTCAGCGACATGGCAGGTAAATACTCGTTGCTACGAGGGTCTGAGCAAGGCAAGAGACTCTCCACAACTGAACGCGATTTCCGTTTTCATGCATTCAAGGCGCAAGGAGATCTCAGAGGATCTTGACGAACTAAAACCCGCAACCGACCAGAGGAGAGAACCATGATGAAACCCAGCACGGACGATAGGGCAACAGGCAAGATTCACGAAGTGAAGGGCGCAATCCGGCAGAAGGCCGGTGAGCTAACCAAGAACCCCGACCTGGAAGCAGATGGCATCGCTGAGAAGAATGCCGGAAAAGTTCAGAATGTGGTCGGCAAGATCGAGAAAGCTGTCGGGGCATAAACGGATTAACCACGAAGTCGAAGACGAGAGGGGGCGAGACAGAATGACACAATCAATGTGGGAACAAGCTAGCGCAGTGTGGGATCAAGCGAGCGACCAATTTGAAGATACGACGCACAAGGCTTCTCGGGCAGCAACGGGAGTTTCGGATGCGTTTGAGGATGGTGTAGCTTCGGCGCGGCGTGCAGTCAGGCAAGGCGGAGATGCCGTAACTGAGCTGATGAATGACACCAAAAAGCGGGTTCAACAGCATCCGATTGAAGCCGTTGCGGCGACATTCGCGGCAGGCATTGCGGCTGGCGTGACAATTGGATGGTTGATTAGAGGAAAGTAGCCCCAGCGATCACTTGCGGCCCGCAATGGGAAGGGAATTTGTTCTCTTCTTGTTGCCGGCCGCCATCCTTCCGGATCAAGGGACTTGTATGCGCTGTCCCAAACGGATTGTCGCCGGCGGTTCACCAACTCTAATAACGAATAGGTGGCGAGTGGACCCCTTCCTCCCGCCC
>PLST01000588.1 GCA_003164255.1 Acidobacteriaceae bacterium
TGTCTTTGGTGTTGATGCGCTTGCCTGCGGGATCGGCCTGCAGCGAGGCGCGAAGCTTGTTGTCGGGGTCGAGATAAGCACGACGAACGCCTTCATCCACCATCTGCTGCAGGTCCAAAACCGGCTGGCCGGGCGCGGGCTCGAAGTGCACGTCCATGCCGACTTTGACAAATGCATTCACGATCCCCGTGTCCTGGCAGATGGGCCGGTGGCCCTCGGCGCACATGCGGCTGTTGATGAGGATCTGAGCCATGGCATCTTTTGCGGCCGGCGATTGTTCCTTCTCGTAGGCTTTGGCGAGGCTCGTGATGTAGTCGACCGGGTGATAGTAGCTGATGTATTGCANNGCGATGAAATCTTCCTGCCGGATGATAGTCATGGAAAAACTCCCCTCGAACTCTCTAGGGTAATGGATGCGCCGCAACTCTGGCAGGTACCACGACTCGTTGCTCGAAAATCAGCCCCCACCCCGCGCTTGCCGATAATTTCGCCGCGATGCCCTAATCTAGAAACATGAGTGATCCCGCCCTTTTCGATCTCCTGGTTGTNNGAAGCCCTCCAGTACTACCGCCTCGTCGCCGCCTATTACAAACTTGAAGTCCGGCAGTACCAGTTGGTCAAACGAGTCTCAGGCTCCGACGGCAACTTCACCGTGCATACTGAAGACCGCTTCGGGCGTTCGGGCCTCCTTCATGCCCGCAAACTCGTCATCTCCTCCGGCTACTACGACCTGCCCAACTACATGAACATTCCAGGCGAAAACCTGAGCAAGGTCCACCACTATTACGTCGATCCTCATCCCTACTACGAGATGGACGTCGCCGTCATCGGAGGCAAGAACTCNNAAGTCACGCCGAACGTAAAATACTGGATCAAACCCGATATCGAAAACCGCATCAAAGACGGCGAGATCAAAGCGTTCTTCAATACAAACGTTGTCGAAATCACGCCGGACGCCATCCTTCTCGAAACCCCTGACGGCCCTACAACCCTCCATAACGATTTCGTCTTTGCCATGACCGGCTACCATCCCGACTTCACCTTTCTTGAGCGGCTGGGCGTGCGCTTTGAGGGCGCCGACAAGCTGCCGGTGTGCGATGCGAAGACGCTCGAAAGCAATGTTCCGGGAATTTATCTCGCCGGGGTGATTGTGGCAGGATCGCGGACCAGCGAAATCTTCATTGAGAACGGGCGCTTCCACGGGCTGCAGATTGCGGATGCGCTGAAGATTGCATCCAAGAGCTGAGGGCAGATTCCGCAGCTCGGTTTGGCCTCAATCCAGTACACTGGTTCGCAAGTTATGCCTTTCCCCATCCGCTGGTGGCCGCGCACAATTCGTTGGCAGATGCTGGCGGGCCTTCTCCTGCTGGAGACCCTGTCGATCGGCCTTTTTGCGATTGTGCTGTCCCGGCAGCAGACCAACGAGGTGTATGCCCGGGCGCGGGTGCGGCTCGCGTACGAAGCAACCTCGGTAGCTCTGCAGTCCAGCGAGGCGCTGCTGCAGAACCGGCCCGGGTGGGTTGGGCTATCGGTGAGAATGATTGGCGAGGCGCCCACAGTAGCCTTTGCAAAAGTGACCGATCCAGCGGGCAACGTGCTGTTTGTGAGCAAGGGTGAAGCCGACCAGGTGACGCTGAACCCCACCGAGCGCGCGCAGTTGCTGCTGATTCGCCGCCAGGACCCCATCTTCTTTGTCTACGACGGCAGCCGCTGGGAGAGTGCGGCCGCCATCTACACAGGGACGGATCTGCGCGGCTACGCGTGGGTGGAATACCGGAAAGAATGGTCGCGTGAGCAGCTGGATTCCATCNNCCATTGGCGGTGCTGCAGCGGGGCACGCGCGCGCTCATGACGGCGCCGGAAGGCAGCGCCAACTTCCCGCTGCAGGCCGGCCCCATTCAGAACGAAATTGGCGACCTGATTGAAGCGTTCAACAGGATGGTGGCCTCGCTTGCCGAACAGCGCTCCGGGCTGAACGATACGCTCTCGCTGCTTGACTCGATGCTGGCCAATGCACCCATCGGGCTCGCTTTTTTTGATCGCGAATGCCGATTCACGCGGGTGAACCAGGTGTTCGCCGACTTGACCGGCGTGTCGCCCAGCCGCCACTTGGGACGGACGCTGCCGGAGCTGTTTCCCGCGCACGTGGCGCAGCAGATTGAGAACGCCGTGCAGCGCGTATTTGCCGAGCAGGAGTCCATGCGCAGCTTTGAGCTGACCGGCCAGGGGGGCGCAAACGGGCGTCCGTGGACGTGGCTCGTCAGCGCATACCCGGTGCGCACCACGCCCCGGCAGATTCGCTGGGCCGGCATCATCGTGCTCGATGCCAGCGACCGCAAACGCAGCGAGGAATCCCTGCGCAAGGCTGAGAAGCTGGCCGTGACCGGCCGCCTTGCCGCCTCAATCGCCCACGAGATCAACAATCCCCTGGAGGCCATTACCAACCTACTGTTCCTGCTGCGCAACTACTGCGACCTGCACGACCCGGCGCTCAACTACGTGACGATGGCGGAGTACGAGGTGCGGCGCATTGCCGAAATCACGCAGCAGACGCTGCGCTTCTACAGGCAACCTACTCTGCCGGCGCGCACCAAAATGTCAGAGCTGCTGGATTCTGTGCTCAGCCTCTACCAGGGCCGCGTCAACTCGCTCAACATTCGTGTCGAGCGCAAGTACGACGCCGATCTTGACCTGTTCTGCTTCGCGGGGGAGATCCGCCAGGTGTTTGCCAACCTGGTGGGCAACTCGATTGATGCTTCATCGGCGGGTGGGCGGTTGCTGGTGCGGGCGCGGCGCTCGCGAAACTGGAAACACCCCCAGCAGACCGGCGTCCGCTTCACCACGGCGGACACGGGAGCGGGAATGGAAGCAGAAGCCCGCAAGCGCGCGTTTGAAGCGTTTTTTACCACCAAAGAAGTCACGGGCACCGGCCTGGGGCTGTGGGTGAGCTCTGAAATCATCAATAAACACCACGGAACAATCCAGTTGCGGAGCCGGACAGCAAGCTCAGGAAGACCTTCGGGCACGGTGTTTCAGTTCTTCATTCCCGATGACCCGACGCTGNNCCTTCTTGACGGCTCACATCTTTTGTGTGCTACAGTCGGTAACACTATGACAAGTAACACTCACCCCGGCCGCAAAATTACAGAGCCCGCGGGCTCAGGCCACGATCCGGCTGAACTCGGCGAACTCGAGCGCAGCATTCTCACCCTTGTTTGGCGCATGAGCGCCGTCACCGCCGAAAAGGTACGCGAGGAACTGGGCCGGCCTCTGAAAGACTCGACGATCCGCACGGTGCTGCGCCGGCTTGAGGAGAAGGGCTACCTGGCTCACTCCGTGGAAAACCGTACCTTTGTCTACCGCCCGGCCGAGTCGCGTCAGCGTGTGGCGGGGCGTGCCGTGAAGCGCATTGTTGACTGGTTCTGCGAGGGGTCAGTGGAGGCGCTGCTCGTAGGCATGGTCGATTCCAAGGTGCTTGACCGAGCCGAACTGCAGCGGCTGGCCGACCGAATTGCGCAGGCGCAGAAGACGGCACAGTACCCGGAACAGCC
>PLST01000562.1 GCA_003164255.1 Acidobacteriaceae bacterium
GTCTTCGATCGCGGCGGCTACCTGTATCACGGCCGCATCAAGGCGCTGGCCGATGCAGCCCGCGAGGCGGGCCTGGAGTTCTAAAGGCAGCTACAAGCTCCTAGCTTCTAGCTTCTAGCTTGTTTCGCTTAATCGAACGGTTTTCAATCAGCGGGATGAGCTAGAAGCTAGAAGCTAGAGGCTAGAAGCTAGCAGGAAAAACGAGAGAGCAATGACGATCTTGAAGAAGAAACTCGATGCNNGCAAGAACATGTCGTTTGCCGCGCTTGTGGTCGTGGGCGACGCCGCCTCGGGGGTAGTGGGTCACGGTTCCGGCAAGGCCAAGGAAGTTCCCCAGGCGATTCGCAAGGGAATCGAAGCGGCCAAGAAGAACCTGATCCGTGTCAACCTTACCGAGACCTCGATTCCACACCTCGTCCTGGGCCGCTACGGCGCCGGACAGGTGCTGCTGAAGCCGGCGCCGGAAGGCACGGGTGTGATTGCCGGAGGCGCGGTGCGCGCCGTGATGACCTCGGCCGGAGTGCAGAATGTGCTCACCAAGAGCCTCGGTTCTCCTAACCCGCACAATGTGGTCAAGGCCACCTTCGCCGCGCTGTTGCAACTGCGCGACAAGGCCGATGTGGCGACCATGCGCGGCAAGACCGTGGAGGAGATGTAAGCCATGGCAGAGACCAAGAAAACTACCGCCGCAGCAGTCGAGGCCAAGGCCGCGCCAAAGAAAGCAGCCAAACCGGCGGCCAAGGCTGCGACCAAGGTCAAGATGATTCGCATTCAGTATTACCGCTCAAAGAACTCCACGCCTTTCAAGCACAAGGCTGTGGTGAAGGGGCTGGGCTTTACGCGGCTGAACCAGATCGTCGAGCGTGTCGATACAGAATCAACGCGCGGCATGGTGAAGGCAGTTCCGCACCTGGTGCGGATCGTGGAAGACTAGGGATCAGGTTTCAGTTGTTAGTTCCCAGCCGTTTTCAATGTCTGACTGACAACTGATCACTGAATACTGAAAACTGCTTTAACGCGAGTCGGATGGGCTCAACCCTTCCGGCGCTATAGCGAGGAAAAAATGGCAAAGAACTTATCGAATTTGCGCGCGCCCAAGAATGCCAACACCGGGCGCAAGCGTGTGGGCCGGGGTATGGGATCCGGCATGGGCAAAACCTCGGCTCGTGGCCACAAGGGCCAGGGCTCGCGTTCGGGCTTCAGCCTGATGCGCGGTTTTGAGGGCGGCCAGATGCCGCTGCACCGCCGCTTGCCCAAGCGCGGCTTCACGAACATCTTCCGCACCGAATACACAGTTGTGAACCTGGACCGCATCGCCGAGACGATTGCCGATCTCAAGGTCACCGAGATCGGTCTCGATGACTACAAGAAGCTGGGTCTGGCGTCGAGCAAGAGGGCGCTCATCAAGATCCTTGGCTCAGGCGAGCTGACCGGCGCCATCACCATCCACGCGCACAAGTTTTCAAAGTCGGCCGTCGAGAAGATCGAAAAGGCCGGCGGCAAGGCTGTGGTTCTGGGTGGAGCAGCAGCGCCAGCGACGGCCTGATTCCTGGTATCCCACCCTTGCGGCAGAAAAAACCAGCAAGGATGGGGCACCCGCGGTGAGTGCAGGAAATACCGGGCTGAAGAGGGCAGATGAGCCTCTTGGCCAAGTTTTTCATTCAATGTTAGTTTGCCGGCCCGGATTTTACTTCAACTGGTGTGACGGCCCGCATATGCAGTGTTTGCCGTGTTCCCGTAATCTCTTCAGGAATCCGGAAATGGACTAAGATTGATGGTGAAAGTCAACGACTCCTTTGGCGGTTGATCGCCTGAAGCGGACTAGCAAAGATGCTTGAGAAATTTCTCAATATTTTCCGGATTCCCGACCTGCGCAAACGCGTGCTCTTCACCCTGGGCATTTTGGCTGTCTACCGTCTGGGCGCGTGGATTCCCACGCCCGGCGTAAACGCCCACCAGCTCGAGTTGATGTTCAACGGGCAGAATGGGTCGGCTCTCGGCCTGATGGATCTGTTCAGCGGCGGCACGCTGCGGCGCATGACCATCTTTGCGCTGGGCATCATGCCGTACATCACGGCGTCGATTATCTTTCAGCTTTTGACCGTCGTGTATGAACCGCTGGCGCGCATCCAGAAGGAAGGCGAACTGGGGCGCCGCAAGATTACGCAGTGGACCCGCTACCTGACTGTTCTTCTTGGCGCACTGCAGTCCATCGGCATTGCCGCTATTCTCACCCGCCAGGGGCTGGTTCTGAATCCGGGCGCAGGCTTCATTGCGATGACGGTGATCACGCTGACCACCGGCACCGCGTTCATCATGTGGCTTGGCGAACAGATTACCGATCGCGGCATCGGGAACGGCATGAGCCTGCTGATCTTTACAGGCATCGTGGCCGGTCTGCCCCGCGGCGTCATGGAACTGGTGCAGAAGGTCCAGACCGACGCCTGGGGCTCGCTCACATTCCTGGTCATGCTGGTGCTGGTTGCGGGCATGGTTGCCGTGGTGGCATTCATTGTCTTTGTGGAGCGGTCAGAGCGCCGCATCCCCATCCAGAGCGCGCGGCGCATCATCGGCCGGCGCATGATGGGGGGCCAATCCAGCCACCTGCCGCTGAAGGTGAACTCCGGCGGCGTGATGCCGGTGATCTTCGCGAGCTCAATTCTCTCGGCCCCCATGTTGTTCGGCCAGGTGGAGTGGGTGCAGAACAGCCGCTTCCTTCAGCCGATCATGCAGGCGCTTGCTCCCGGCTATCCGTGGTACGAGCTGCTGGACATGCTGGGCATCATCTTCTTCGCCTACTTCTACGTGTCGATCATCATGAAGCCGGACGATATCGCCGACAACTTCCGCAAATCGGGATCGTTCATTCCCGGAATTCGCCCGGGTAAGCGGACGTCGGACTTCATCAACGACATTCTTACGCGCATTACGCTTGTAGGCGCGCTTTATCTTATCGTCATTTCGCTGGTGCCCACCTTCCTCATTTCCGGCATCCGTTTTGACAAGTTATGGCTCGTCGGCCGCGCTTTTGAGAGCCTGCCGACCTGGGCGATTCACGGTATGGGGGTCAACTTCTACTTTGGCGGCACCTCGTTGCTTATTGTTGTCGGTGTGGCCATGGATACAGTTAACCAGATCGAATCGCAGCTCATCATGCGGCATTATGATGGCTTTTCCCCGCGCTCCGGTCGCATACGCGGAAGGAAAACCTGGTAATGTCTTCATTGAATATCGCAGTCGAACAGGGCCGGGAAATGGATCGGAAGATCATCCCCGGCCCAATTCTTTTAATGGGAGCGCCGGGCTCCGGCAAGGGGACCCAGGCAAAGGAAGTGGTCAAGATCTGGGACATCCCGCAGATTTCAACCGGGGACCTGTTGCGGGGTAACGTAAAGCAAGGGACGCCACTGGGCAAAGTGGCAAAAGAGATCATGGGCCGAGGGGAACTGGTCCCGGATTCGCTGGTGGACGAGATGGTAGCTGTTCGCCTGCAACAACCTGATACAGCAAGAGGTTACATTCTGGACGGGTTTCCCCGGACCCTGGGCCAAGCGGGGTGGCTGGATGGCCGGCTGGCGAAACAGCCGGACGGACTTCCGGTGGTTGCCGTCAGCATCCAAGTGAACTATAATCAACTCTTGCGCCGAATTACGGGGCGCCGGAACTGTCCTGTCTGCCAGACCATCTACAACGTCTACGTGAATCCGCCGAAAGTGGATGGATTCTGTGATGTAGAAGGTGCGGCGCTGACCCAGCGAGCCGATGATACGGAGGATGTCTTCAAGGAGCGCATGCGCGCCTATGGAGCCCTTACCGCTCCGGTTGTCGAGCACTACCGGGCCATGGGACGTTTTGCCGAAGTGGATGG
>PLST01000288.1:0-1316 GCA_003164255.1 Acidobacteriaceae bacterium
CAGGCGGCGGAGTGGATCCGCATGGTGCAGAACCCTGACGGCGGCTGGGGCGAGAGCTGCGGAAGCTACGACGATCCCAATACGCGTGGCATCGGTCCCAGCACTCCCTCGCAAACGGCCTGGGCAATGCTCGGCCTGCTTGCCGCCGGCGACGATCGTTCCGACTCGGTGGCCAAGGGCGTCCGCTGGCTGCTTACGCGACAGAGGCATGACGGAAGCTGGGACGAAACAACCGGCACCGGCACGAAGCACCAGGCCCTCTACACAGGAACAGGTTTTCCCCGAGTCTTTTACCTGGCGTACGAAATGTACAGGCAATACTTTCCGCTGTTGGCCTTAACGACCTACAGACGGGCAATGGATCGCGCTGCATTTGGCGCTGGAGGTTAAATCAACAATGGCTGTTCCGATCTCACAAATGTGGACGGTGTCCACCTACGTGTTGAAGAAGAAGCTCGCCGGCAACAAGCGATATCCGCTCGTGCTCATGCTTGAGCCGCTCTTTCGCTGCAACTTGGCCTGCGCCGGTTGCGGCAAGGTGCAATATCCGCCGCACATCCTCAAGAAGCAGCTGACTCCCGAGGAATGCTTTGCCGCGGTGGATGAGTGTGGCGCGCCCATGGTGTCGATCCCCGGCGGCGAGCCGCTTCTGCATCCGCAGATCGTCGAAATCGTCAACGGCCTGGTTGCGCGCAAGAAGTACATCTACCTATGCACCAACGCGCTTGAGCTCAAGCGGCGCCTGCCGGAGTTCACACCCTCCAAGTACCTCACTTTCTCGGTTCACCTCGATGGCCAGCGAGAGCACCACGACTTCTCGGTTTGCCGTGAAGGCGGATACGATATCGCCGTCGAAGGAATCAAGGAGGCCGTCAAGCGCGGCTTTCGCGTTACCACCAACGCCACATTCTTTGACGGAGCCGAGCCCAACGGTGTCCGCGCCTTCTTTGATGAAGTCATGGGCATGGGCGTCGAAGGCATCGTCCTCTCGCCCGGCTATAGCTACGACAAGGCTCCCGACCAGAACCGCTTCATGGGCCGTGCCCGTGTGCGGCGGCTGTTTCGCGCCGTCCTCTCCAATCGCAAGCCCGATTGGAAGTTCAACATGTCGCCCCTGTTTCTGGAGTTCCTGATGGGCGAACGAAACTACGATTGCATCCCCTGGGGCATGCCGGCTTATAGCATCTTCGGCTGGCAGCGGCCTTGCTACCTTCTGCAGGAAGGGTACGCTAACACCTACAAGGAACTGCTTCAGGAGACAAAGTGGGAGCAGTACGGCGTTCCCAGCGGCAACCCCAAGTGCGCCAACTGCATGG
>PLST01000288.1:1354-7728 GCA_003164255.1 Acidobacteriaceae bacterium
GTCTAGCGAGTTTTCCAAATGCCTGGCTCTAATAAGGTTGCCTGACTAGTGCCTGGCGTTGGAAATAATCGGAAGATTGGCCCAAGCTGGAAGCTAACGCCGGGATATAATCGACCCACAGGGTTCCTTGGGCGTTTTTTTGGCGCGTTACCGCCGTTCCAGCCTTTCCCGCCAATGGTGTGTCCTGCTTCAACAGGACATCGGAACGCACTTCCTGAACGTCATTGGAGGCAATACCCTATGGCCATCCCTGCACGGCAGGCTCTGAGAGTAGCCAGCTACATCATCAAGCACAAGATCAAGGGAACCAAACACTATCCCCTGGTGCTCATGCTTGAGTCCACCTTCCGCTGCAATCTGGCCTGTGCAGGCTGCGGAAAGGTGCAGTATCCGCCCCACATTCTCAAGAGGCAGCTTACGGTGAAAGAGTGCCTCGACGCCATGAACGAGTGCGACGCGCCCATCGTGTGCATCCCCGGCGGCGAGCCCTTCCTGCACCCCAATATCGTTGAGATTGTTGAGGGCCTGGTCAAGCAAAAGCGTTTCGTCTATCTATGCACCAACGCGCTCGAGTTGGAGCGCAGATTTCACGAGTTCAAGCCGTCCACCTACTTCAGCTTCGCCGTGCATCTTGACGGATTACGCGAGCACCACGACATGTCGGTCTGCCGCGAGGGCAGCTACGACATCGCCGTTGCGGGCATCAAGAAGGCGACAGAGGCCGGCTTCCGGGTCATCACGAACACAACCGTCTTCGATGGCGCCAACCCCAAGGACATGCGCCAGTTCTTTGACGATGTGATGAGCATGGGCGTCGAAGGCATGACGATTTCGCCCGGCTACAGTTACGACAAGGCGCCCGACCAGAACCACTTTCTTGGCCGCGGCCGCGTCCGCAAGATCTTCCGCTCCATGCTTTCCAATCGCAAGTCGAGCTGGAAGTTCAATATGTCCCCGCTCTTCCTCGAATTCCTGATGGGCGAACGCCACTACGAATGTACGCCGTGGGGCATGCCCTGCTTCAGCATCTTCGGCTGGCAAAAGCCTTGCTACCTGATCCAGGAAGGCTACGCCGACAGCTACAAGGAACTCACGGAGTCAGTTGATTGGTCGGGCTACGGCGCCGGCAGCGGAAATCCAAAATGCGCCAACTGCATGGTCAGTTGCGGCTATGAGTGGACGTCGGTGGTCGACGGATTCAGCTCGCTCAAGGGCTTCTGGGGAATGGTGCGGGGCACGTTCAGCAACTACCCTGACGCGCATGCGCTTGCATCGCTCGACGAACCCATACCTCACGGACCTGCCATGCTGGTTCAAATCGAGACTCCGGTTCACGAGCTCGAGGAGACACTTGCATGACGGCAGAAGTCCACAAGTACACGCTCGAGCAGGTTGAATCGCTGGAACTGAAGCCGGGAACAGAGCATGAGGTCCTTGAAGGCTGGGTGCCTGAACTCGCTTCGCCCGAGGATCTGTGCCAGGCTCTCGAAAAGGCGTTCGACTATCGCGGAGACGTAACCATCACCACCAAGTCCGGCGAGAAGATTGAGGCTTTTATCTTCAACCGGTATACAGCTGCCACGCTGGCTGATTCCTGGGTCATGTACTTTACTCCCAAGGCGCCGGAGAAGCGCAAACTCAGCTACGCCGAGATTGCCCGCCTCGAATTCAGCGGCAAGGATCGCGCTGTCGGCAAGCACTGGGAAGATTGGGTCAAGGCCTACAACGAAAAGAAGGCCGCAGGCGAAAAGAATATCGCCCTGCATCCGGAATCACTGGAATAGTCCAGTAGCCCGCCAGAGTTTTTCAAGACCTCCATGCTCGGATCATCATCTGCCCCTTGCGCCGTGGCCGGCCTGGGGGCACAAGTTTTTGGGCACATGAAAGATTAGAATGAAACTTTGCGTAAGCATTTCTCTATGAAAGTCTTCCTTACAGGCGCCACCGGTTTTGTCGGCCATCATGTGGCCCGTGCTCTTGCGGCTCAAGGCGCCAAACTCCGCCTGCTTGTCCGCAAAACCAGCAANNAGGCCAATGTGGACGGCACCCGCGAACTGCTGCGTATGGCACGGGAAGCGCACGTGCCCCGCGTGGTCTACACATCGTCAGTGGCCACCATGCACTTCCGCACCGACGGCATCGTCATCAACGAGGACACGCCTGTCTCCCTTGCCGATATGGTGGGCCATTACAAGCGCTCCAAATTTCTGGCAGAACAGGAAGCCATCGCCGCGGCCCGCGCCGGCCAGCACGTCATCATTCTCAATCCGACCACGCCCATCGGGCCCAACGATGCCAAGCCCACACCCACCGGCCGCATCTTCGTCGACTTCCTCAACGGCAAATTCCCCGCTTATATGGACACCGGCCTGAACCTCGTGGACGTCTCTGAAGTTGCCCGCACTCACGTCTCAGCACTCACCATGGGCACGCCGGGCAGCCGCTACATTCTGGGCGGAGAAAACCTCACCCTGAAGCAGATTCTCGACAAGATGTCGGCCATCACNNGTCACCCAAGGTCAAGATCCCCTTTGCCGTTGCGGCTACGTACGCGTTTTTTGAGGAGTGGATTACGGGGCGGATCAGGGGTAAGGAACCGCGCGCCACCCTGGAAGAGGTGCGCATGGGACGCAAGAAGATGTACGCATCGTCGGCCCATGCCCAGCAGGAGCTTGGATTCCGCATCGTCCCTGTCTACCCCGCAATGCGCTCCGCAATCGAGTGGTTTCGCGCTCACGGCTACGCGCCATAGGCTTAATATCGGATCGTCGGGCTTTGGCCCAGTTGGGTGTGATCCCCATGCAAAATAGCTCCGCAAGTCGCAGATCGGGCAGGCCTCGCAAGGGTAAGCAACATGCTGACCTCTGGGGTTATTTTGCGCTTTCGTGTTCTGTTTGCGGAGGTGCAAGCTATATCCACGACCTTTGGAACGAGCCAAGCACGTTCGACTTCGGCCTTGTCCTTTTCGTGGAAGTGGGAATGGCCTCAGCCTGGATTCGGCTAACGAACGGAATTCTTACGGAGATCGAATGGAACAAGTTCATGTTCTTTCCGTTTCTGTCCCCGGTTGCAGTGCTCATTTTTGTCGAGGTGATGCATCCTAATGCTGATGCCAAGGCGCTGGCACTGCTTCAGGTTGCCTTTGCGGTAGTTCTCGCGCTCCTTGCCGCCGGAGTAAGGAAGGAAATGGCCGCGAGTCTCGATATGGGCGGGTCCTCATGACTCGCGTTGGCCTCATCGCCGCAATGCCCGGGGAACTGAAGCCGCTGGTGAAGGGTTGGCAGCATGAGCGCCGTGAGGCTCCGAATTCCCGCCCCGTCGATCTCTGGCACTCGCGCCAGGGCGACACTGAATTGGTTGCCGCATGTTCGGGACCCGGCCAGCAGGCTGCGACCCGCGCCTTTGCTGAAGCTGAAAAGGACGGCCCGCTTGCCTCGGTTTACTCCATCGGCTGGGTCGGAGCCCTGTCGGCATCTTTGCACCCCCGCCGCTCCTACACCGTAACCGGCGTCATCGACGTGCTCAGCGGAGAGCGCTTCCAGGCGCAAGGCGCGCCAGCTGGCCTGTGGCTAGTGACCAGTCCCCGGGTTGCAAACCGAGCCGAAAAACTCCGTCTGGCTACCGCCTACAGCGCCTCCCTTGTCGACATGGAGGCAGCCGCCGTCGCCCGACTCGCAGCCATGCGCAGCATCCCTTTCCATTGCATCAAGGGTGTCAGCGACGGTTTCACCGAAGATCTGCCGGATTTCAATCGCTTTATCACCCCGGATGGGCACTTCCAGACCTCCCGGTTGCTGTTTTTTGTTCTAATCCGGCCCTGGTACTGGCCCGCACTCATCAGGATGGGCGAGAATAGCAGCAAGGCTTCCCAGGCCATCCGGGACCTCCTGCTCGAAAATCTGAACCAAACAGGAGCTATCGCAAACCAGAATGGCGACTCAAATTTCACGCGCTGAAATCAGCTCGAAACCAAAGATCCCCACCACAATGCGCGCCGTGGTCTACCGCGGCATCAACGACATGCGCGTTGAAACCGTTCCCGTTCCTGAGATTGGCCCCGGCGAACTGCTGATCAAAGTGGCCACCTGCGGCATCTGCGGAACCGATCTGAAGAAGATCCACATGGGTTCGCACTCGGCGCCGCGCATCTTCGGCCACGAGATGGCAGGAACCGTTGTCCAGGTTGGCGAAGGCGTCACAAAGTACGCGGTTGGCGAGCGCGTGATGACCTTCCATCACGTCCCCTGCGGCGAATGCTACTACTGCCGCAAAAACACTCCCTCTCAGTGCCCGCTTTACTTGAAAACCGGCGTAACAGCCGGCTTTGCGCCTTCCGGCGGAGGCTTTGCCGAGTATATTCGGGTCTTTGATTTCGTCGTGTCCGGCGGGGGCGTGGTACACATTCCCGAGCATGTGCCCTTTGAGCAGGCCGCCTTCATCGAGCCATTGAACACGGTGCTCAAAGGTCAGAAGCTGCTCAAGCTTGCTCCTGACGATACGGTCCTGGTCATTGGCCAGGGACCCATCGGGCTGATGCACGCGGCTCTTGCCCGTCGCACCGGGGCCCGTGTGCTCACCTCTGACCTGTTTCCAGAGCGCCATGCCATCGCTGCGCGCTTCGGGCTCAACGAACCCATTCATGCCGGCACTGAAAATGTGGTCGAACGGGTGTTTGCGGCCACTGAAGGTCGTGGTGCGGATGCCGTGGTGCTGGCCGTCGGCGGCAACGCTCTCATCAAGACGGCCATGGATGCCTGCCGGCCTGGCGGCAAGGTCATGCTGTTTGCCCAAACCCAGCATGGCGAGGTCACAATCGACCCCGCGGCGGTTTGTGTGGACGAGAAGACGCTGCTCGGTTCATACTCATCCTCATTTCCAATTCTCGATGAAGTAACAAGCCTGGTTCTGGACGGCTACCGGAACGGCTTTGATCTTACGCAGTTGATTTCGCACCGCTTTCAAATGGAACAAGCGGTGGAAGCCATTGAAGTCGCATCCCACCCCCAGGGCAGCTCAATGAAGATTATGATTGAACCAGTACTTGGCGGCGGAGCAAAGTAGGGGGCATTTGATGGCGGCCACGGTGAAAGACGCGATCCTCCGCGGTCGCAAGACGGTCGAAAACGTCGTTGAGGGTGGCCGCAAGACGGTCGAGACGGTGGTCGAAGGAGGCCTCAACACTGTCGAAACCGTCGTCGAGGCTGGCCTGAATACCGTCGATAAGGCAGTCGTCAAAGGACGCCGCACCGTTGAATCCGCCGTCAGCCTGGGCCGCAAGACCGTCGAGCATGCGCTGCTCCATAACCGAAGCACAATGCAGGCAGCCGTCTTGCACGGCCGCGAAGACGTCCGCATCGAGAATGTGCCCGTTCCCAGGGCCGGGCCGGGCGAACTGGTAGTCAGGGTCGGCGCGGCTCTCACCTGCGGTACTGACCTCAAGGTCTTCCGCCGTGGCTATCACGCGCGCATGATTGTTCCGCCGGCNNATTTTGTGCCCGGCGGCCGCGTGGTGGCCCTTAATTCCGCACCCTGTGGACAATGCTATTTTTGCGAACGGGGACAGGAAAATCTCTGTGACGACCTGCTTTTCAATAACGGAGCGTACGCCGAGTTCATCCGCATCCCCGAGCGCATCGTCGCTAAGAACACCCTTCATGTCCCGGAACACGTCCCGCTTGAACATGCAGCATTGACGGAGCCGCTTGCTTGCGCCGTCCACGGCTTCGTGGATTGCGGTCCGCGGCTAGGCGACACCGTTGCTGTGATCGGCGGCGGACCACTCGGGTTGATGATTCTGCACGTGGCGGCGCTGGCCGGCTACGAAGTCATCGCCATCGTCAAACACGATGGACAGGTTGAAGCAGCCAAACAGTTGGGCGCAGCCCACGTGGTGCAGAGCACGAGCATTCGCAAGGCGATCCTCGAAACACGCGCGCTCACGCCGAAGGATCGCGGCGTCGATATCGCCATTGAAGCGGTAGGCGTGCCTGAAGCCTGGCAGGAGGCGGTCGAGTTGGTGCGCAAAGGCGGCACCGTGAATTTCTTCGGCGGCTGCGCGGCCAACACCCACGTCACCCTCGATACCAACCGCATCCATTACAGCGACATCACCCTGCGTGCCACCTTCCACCACACCCCGGCAATCTGCCGCAAGGCGCTCGACCTGATCGCCGGCGGCCGATTCCAGGCGGGCGCCTTCATCACCGGTCATGCTCACCTTTACGAACTCAACCGCGTCTTTGAGAAGCTGATGAAGAGCAGCAGCGAGATCAAGACCGCCATTGTGCCCTGAGGCGAACGAATGACCACGACCGAGGGTTCCCTCTCCGACAACGATTCGCTGGACAGAGATATGCTCCTGATGCGCGCCTGGG
>PLST01000306.1 GCA_003164255.1 Acidobacteriaceae bacterium
CGATCCCGATCAGGTCCACCAAACATTTCAATAATTTAGAGAAGAAAGCTGCTTTGCTGCGGCGAGCCTCGGCGTGTGGTTGCCGCTGGCTGTGAGAACGTGCGCGCGAGCCCATCTGTTCGGCCTGGACCCCAAGTGAATTCGTTCCAGTGATAAAGGCTCCAAAGCGGCTGAGGATAGATAAGAGCGAGCTGCTCCATAAATGGTGCAGAAGTAGGCGGCTTTCGATGGCTTAATCGATTGATGCGATCCGGAATCACCATAATCGATTGTCATCAAAAGCGAAATCGTGGCACTTCACCTTCGCACCGTCAAGGTGCGGGCAACGGTCGTCAGCCGGGATTTGAATTGGTTGGCGAGCGAAGTGGGAACGCTTTGGCACTGGAGTGACCGCGAGTGTGGAATGACGCACGTAAAGGCAAGCGTAGTTATGGTACATTTGCGCCATGCTCCTGAAACAATTAGCAGTCGTTGCCATTTTCCTGGTGACTGCGCAGGGAACCCTGCAAGCGCAGACGGCACCCAGCGGACAGCAAACGGGACCCACGAGCGCGAAAGCGCGGGCTGTGCCAGCGGCGAACACTGCGGCTTCCGCGCCTGCCGTTGCGCAAGGTAACCCCACGCCCGGGACGGTGAATTCCGCCGCGAAAACAGACTGTCAATCGGGCCCGTGCGACTATCAAATGCCGCATATTACCGTGGCCACACCCGCGCCTGCGCCGGCCCCCTGGCCTTTGCAGGATCGAATTGCCTGGGGAGCCAATGTGTTGCTGGCGCTGCTGGGTTATGCGGGGATCGTTCTGGCGGTATCGGTCTTGAAGAAGATCGAGCGCCAAACCAAGTATGGAGAGACGGCGGCCCTGGCCGCGCAAGAGGCTGCCGAGGCGGCGCTGCTTCAAGCAAAGGCGATTGTGCAGGCGGAACGGCCGTGGATCCTGATCCATGTGGCACCTTCGCCGACGATTGAGAATGGCTTCACGGTGATTGCGACGAATCGCGGGCGCAGCCCGGCGCGCGTGATGTCGACGGCCGATGAGTTGCGCATTGCGAAGGATGAAACGCAATTGCCCGGAATACCCGAGTACACGCCTGTCGATCCTGACGTACCGCCGGTGACCATGATTCTTCTTCCGGGCGAATTCGCGACGATCAAGGCATTCTGCCGGGACGATGTGAAGGCGGTGAGCGGGTCGGCGGATCGACTGCAGCGGATCGAGAACTGGGAAGAGCGGATCTTTCTTTACGGGAAAGTGATTTACAGGGACCTGATGGAGCCCGCTGAGGCGGCTGCGCATGAAACCTCGTGGTGCTGCCGGTACATTCATGGACGCCAGAAGAGCGGCCTGGTGATGGCGGGGACGCTCGAATACAACCAGCATACCTAGCTGGCGTATGGGTGTGACCCAGAAGTGATGAGGGCCAACAAAAAGCGCGCCGTTGGGGCGCGCTTTTTGCTTTCTTGATTGGAAGGATCAGGCGGTGACCGACTCGCGCAGATTCGGCTCAAAAACCTGGTCGGAGCCGGCGAGCCTGATTAGGCGATGGAGATAGGCGCGCGAGATGCAAAGCCTGCGTGCCGCGAGCGTCTTGTTTCCGTTATTCTCGCGCACGGCCGAGACGGCGAGCTTGACTTTGTATTCGTGAATCTGGCGTTCAAAGGAGCCGGCAGGCTGGTATTCGCCGATGTCGACGACATCCTCAAAGCCGGTGGCCTCGTCTTCCTGAACGCTGAGGGAGAAATCGGCGGCGCGCACAGTGCGGCCGGGCGCGAGGATGATGGCGCGCTGCATGACGTTCTCGAGTTCACGGACGTTGCCTGGCCACGAATAGCTCTGCAGCATTTCAAGCGCTTCAGGCTCGATGCCGTCCATCGGCTTTTGGAAGCTGATGGAATACTTCTGCAGGAAGTGCCTGGCGATGAGCGGGATGTCCTCAGGATGTTCCTGAAGCTGCGGCGATTCAATCCGCATGACATTAATGCGGTAGTAAAGATCCTGGCGGAATTTGCCTTCAGCGACTAACTGAGCGAGGTCGCGGTGGGTGGCAAAGATGAGCCGGGCGCGCAAGGGGATGAGGCGGTTGCTGCCAAGGCGGTTGAACTCCATTTGCTGGAGCACGCGGAGAAGCTTGACCTGAGTAAAGAGGCTGAGGTCGCCGATTTCATCGAGGAAGAGGGTTCCATCGCCCGCCTGCTCGAAGTATCCTTCGCGGGCGCCATTAGAGCCGGTAAAAGCACCCTTCTCGTGGCCGAATAGCTCGGCTTCAATGAGTGTTTCTGGGATGGCCCCGCAGGAGACAGCCACAAACGGGCGGCTTGAGCGCGCACCAAGATTATGGATGGCGCGGGCGATCAATTCCTTGCCGGTTCCGCTTTCGCCCGTGACGAGCACGGCGGCGTTGAGATCGGTGACGCTGCGGACGAGCTGATAAACGCGCTTCATCTGCGGGCTGGCGCCGATGAGACGGTCGCAGCTGGCGGGCTCTTCGAGCTTTTGCTGGACGGTCTTGAGCTGTTCTTTGAGGGCGGAGTTCTCGCACGCCCTGCTGAGCATGGTTTTGAGATCGCGAATAGAAGGCGGGCGGCGGCAGTAGCCGAAAGCCCCGTTGCGCACCAGCTCAAAGGCGGTGGAACGAAGCCCATCGTCGGCCATAACGACCGATGGGACATTCGAAGCAATCAACTGGCGTGAGAATTCGATGCGTTCCTGGAACGAATCTCGATTCGAGTTCAGATCAAGGATGATGACGTCGCATTCCCTATCGGAAACGAGAGTGCTCACCTCTTCAGCGTCTGACCCCTGCAATACCTGGAACTCTTTACCAAGGGCAGAAGAAAGAAGAGGACGCAAAGCGCGATCTTCTGAATACAAACCAATTCTGATCATGTGAGGGCGAACTTTCCTTCGCTCTATTCAGCCACGCCGTTCCGGTTGAAGCCCGGTTCTGTAGCGGTGTTATGTGTTCATCATCGGCAATGTGACCTAGGAAGCCAATGGCTGTTTCGTGCTAGGTCATTAAGACCTAAGTAATGGGCTGCGACCGATGCGGGGAGATAGGGCGCCGGGGAAGTCGCTGGCCAAGAACAAAAAATGTAATTGATTGATAAAAAGACGCTTATCGAGATCGAGGAGCGTTGAAATCACCGTGCCCGAGGGGATTGCAGAAAAATAGCGTTCCTACCTATATAAGTGGCTTGTTTTGAGTGCAGTTGCTTAGTGTCTTCAAAGAAATCCAGGAAATCGACGCAGGGGCACAGTGAGTGCACCAGGAGGCAAAGGGGCCTGCAGAACAGCGCGGCCCACTACAACTTTTGTGTGAGATGGATTTTGCATGAAAAACCGGCCAAGGCGTAGCGGAGCGGGGAAACTCGGGTCAAATCCCAATTTTTCTGAGGCGAAGGGGGATTCCGGAGGTTTTGCGGGCAAATGTGTATACGGTGCGACTCACCGATCCGCCGACTGAGTAAACAGGTGTGTACAGTTGGGGACATCGGACCGGTTAAATCGTTGACTTTATTAGACCTATGTTCGGGCGTATTTGGTTGGACAATTGCTTTGGCAGGAGTGTCCCCTTAAGACGAGGGGAAAGGAGCATCAATGATGCACTCATTCGCATGGTGGCCGACGGTGGTGGTTCTGGTGGTGGCGACCATAACGGATTTGCGCAGTCGCCGGATTCCAAACTGGCTGGTTTTGCCTTTTCTGGCCATAGGGTTTGCGGCCTCGAGCTGGATGCATGGCTGGCATGGACTCGCACAAAGCCTGTACGGTGCGGGGCTGGGGTTGGTGATCTACGGAGTTCTTTTCTTCATGGGCGGAATGGGAGCAGGGGACGTGAAACTTGCTGCTGCCATCGGGGCCTGGATAGGGCCGAACCAGTTGTTTCTGGCGCTGGTTATTACCGCGATGGCTGGCGGTGTGATGGTTGTTTGCTGGGCAGCGAGCGCCGGGTTCCTGAAAGAGCTGTTTACAGGCGCCGGCAATCTCGCGTTCGGCGGCAAGGCGAGTGGCGGGGTAGCCGATCCGGAGATGAAGTTGAGCAATCCGAAGCGGCGCAAGATGCCTTACGCGCCAGCCATTGCGATCGGGACTTTGATTTCGTTTTTTGCGCACTGAGAAATTGAGCAGGGATTATGGCGACGTTGCGGACGAACTATCAATCGTTGACAAACATGCAGGACGACCTGCGTGAGGCGGAGAACGGAGAATCGATGAGCGCCCACACATCCCCATACCCTGCATCGCAGCCGATCGAATCGCCGAGCACGGATAATCTGTCGATTGCGCTGATTGGGCCGGACGAACGGCGCCGCGAGGCGGTGATGGTTGCCCTGGCCCGTTGTGCCGGCAACGAGGTTCGCGCGTTTGCTTCCTATCCGCCCAGCCTGGGCGACATGCCGCGCCTGCTCGAAGAGCATCACGATGTGATCATCATTGACCTGGACAGCGATCCTGAGTTTGCGCTGGAACTGGTGGAAAGCATTGGAGCCAATGGCACGGCAACGGTGATGGTCTATTCGGCGAAGGCGGATCCTGACCTGCTGGTTCGCTGCATGAGGTCGGGGGCTCGGGAGTTTCTGACGCTTCCACTGGAGCTGGATGTCGTTGCGGAGTCTCTGGGAAGGGCCGCCGCGCGCAAGCCGGTGGTTCGCATAACGACCGTCCGCCAGAAGAAGGTCAACGGCAAGCTGCTGGCGTTCATGGGCTCCAAGGGCGGCGCGGGCGTGACCACGGTGGCAACAAATTTTGCAGTTGCACTTGCACAGCATCCCAGCCAGAAGACGCTGCTGATCGATCTCGATCTTCCCCTGGGCGACGCGGCCTTGAACCTCGGCATCATCTCGGAGTATTCGACCATCGACGCACTCCAGGCGCTGGACCGGCTGGATGGAAGCTTTCTGTCAGGGTTGCTGATGGAGCACAGCTCGGGATTAAAGGTGCTGGCCGCGCCAGGTCGCTACGTGCAGTACCAGGTGACGGACGCGGCGATTGACAGGCTGCTGACAGTGGCCCGGCAGGAGTTCGACAACGTAGTGATCGATCTTGGTTCGAAGGTGGATTTGACGGGAACCGTGCTCTTCAAGGAAGCGAACGCGATCTACCTGGTGACCCAGATGGGGATTCCCGAGCTGCGGAATTCAAACCGGCTGATCTCGCAGGTTTTCAGCTCCGGCGGTCCGAAGCTCGAGATTGTGATCAACCGCTATGAAACCAGCGCGCTGGGTGTCTCAGAGGAACACATCACGAAGGCGCTTACGCGGCCGGCGAAGTGGAAAATTCCGAACGACTACGCCTCAGTGAAGCGGATGCAGGTGAATGCAACGCCGCTGGTGCTGACCGATTCAGCGGTTTCACGGAAGATTCTGCAGATGGCGGGAGAAGTGACAGGCGAATTGGCTGCAAAGCCCAAGAAAAAGGTCTTCAACTTATTTGGGTGATGGAATTCAGGTTGGATAACGATATCGAAATGGATGGTATGACGTGGAACTACTGAACCTGGAAAGCTACAAAGCGGAGATACACCGGACCCTGATCTCGAAGCTGGATTTGGAGAAGCTGTCGCGCGTCAATTCCAACCAGGCGCGCCAAGCGGTTTTGGGAATCGTAAAAGAGATCATGGCGGACCAGAGGGTGCCGCTGAGCTTTGACGAGCAGGAGAAGATTCAGGGCGATCTGCTGGATGAAGTGTTTGGCCTTGGCCCCTTGGAGCCATTGCTGCGCGATCCGAAGATCTCTGACATCCTGGTCAACGACAAAGACCACGTGTTCATTGAAAAGGGCGGCCTACTGCAGAGAGTGAGCACGTCGTTTCGTGACGACCGGCACCTTTTGCAGATTATCGACCGCATTGTTTCGCGCGTGGGACGGCGAGTGGACGAGTCCTCACCGATGGTGGATGCGCGCCTGCCCGACGGCTCGCGTGTAAACGCAATTATTCCGCCGCTGGCCCTCGACGGGCCTTCGATGTCGATTCGCCGCTTCGGCACGGGTCCGCTGGCAGCAAACCAACTGGTGAAGCTGAACAGTATTTCGGCGGAGATGATGGAACTGCTGGCGGCGGCGGTGAAGGCGCGCATCAGCATTCTGATCGCAGGCGGCACGGGCGCCGGCAAAACCACATTTCTGAATATTCTTTCGCAGTACATTCCCAACAACGAGCGGTTGGTGACGATTGAGGACGCGGCAGAATTGCGGCTGGCGCAGGAAAACATCGTGCGGCTCGAGACACGGCCTCCCAATATTGAAGGTCTGGGAGCGATCAAGCAGCGGCAACTGCTCATCAACTGCCTTCGTATGCGCCCCGACCGCATCATCATCGGCGAAATTCGAGGCGAGGAAGCGTTTGACATGTTGCAGGCAATGAACACCGGTCACGAAGGATCGATGACAACCGTTCACGCCAATACACCGCGCGACGCCATCTCGCGACTTGAATCGATGGTTGCCATGGGCAACATGAACCTGCCGGAGAAGTCGGTTCGGCAGCAGATTGCCTCGGCACTCACGATTGTGGTGCAGGCCACGCGCATGAGCGACGGCACACGCAAAGTGACGAGTATTGCCGAAATTACGGGCATGGAAGAGAACGTGATCAGCATGCAGGAGATCTTCTCGTTCCAAAAGAAGGGAATCGGACCAGACGGCAAGGTAATTGGCGCCTTTGTGCCGACGCGAATCCGCCCGAGATTCTTGGAGAAGCTGCGCGTTGCCGGCATCATTCTTCCGCCCAGCCTGTTTGAGCGGGAGACGCAGGTTAACTAGCAGGAAAGGAGGGAATGACGATGGGATTGATTATTGGATTGGTTTTTGTAGGAGTGTTTGCCGCGATTGCCTTGCCGTTGATCGCAACGAGCGTGGGGCCGTCGAAGCAAGCCAAGGACGTGCAGACCAGGCTGGCATCGGCACTGGCTACGGAAATGCCTGCAGCGCTGGACATCATCGTCAACCTTCGCAAGCACGATCAGATCAGCAGCATTCCGTGGCTCAACAAAAAGCTGCTGCAATTCGAGCTGACGCCTTACCTGCGCAAAGTTCTCGACCAGGCCAACCTGAGCTGGAGCGCAGGCAAGCTGCTGATGATGAGCGCCGGTTGCTTTCTGGTTCCTTCTTACTTCGTCCACGAATTTTTTGGAATGTTCTGGCCGGCCCTGGGTGTCGGCGTGGTTATGGGACTGGCGCCGTATGGATTTGTCCTGTTCAAACGCAACCAGCGGTTCGGCAAGTTTGAAGCGGGACTGCCGGAAGCGCTTGACCTGATGGTGAGCGGACTGCGCGCCGGGCACAGCCTTATCGCCGCCATGGGATTGGTAGGCCGGGAGCAGCCCGATCCAGTGGGCGGTGAATTCAAGATGTGTTTTGAGGAACAGAATTACGGTCTTGAACTGAAGTCGGCCGTCGAGAACCTTGTGGAGCGGGTTCCAATACAGGACCTGCGCATTGTGGCCACGGCAATCATGATCCAGAAAGAGAGCGGAGGCAACCTGGCCGAGGTGCTGGACAAGACCTCCTATGTGATTCGCGAGAGGTTCAGGCTGAAGAGGCAAGTGCAGACACATACCGCCCAGGGACGGCTGACGGGATGGATTCTGAGCCTGCTGCCCGTAGTGCTGGGAGTCGCGCTTTATTTTGTTAGTCCGGAAATGATGAGCATTCTGTGGACACGGCCGCTCGGAGTGAAGCTGCTTTGGACTTCAGCCGGCATGACGTGTGTGGGCGGAATGATTATCCGGCATATCGTCAACATGGAAGTTTGAAGGGGAAGTATGGGACTCGTCATCGTCGCATTTTGCGTGATTTTTCTGCTTGTAGCCAGCGGTGCAACGTTGCTGTTCTATCGCGACGCCCTGCCACAGCGGATTGCCGAGGCCATCAATCCGCGCCCGAAACAGAGAACCCTGCTGACCACGATCAGGCAGACAGGGTTTTCGATCGGCGGAGTGGTGGAGCAGATGGAGCGGGTGCTGCCGAAGAGCCAGGCGGAGATCTCGGTAGCCCTGCAGCGCTTGACGCGCGCCGGGTACCGGAACGAGTCGGCTATCAAGGTTTTTTATGGTTGCAAAGTTCTTGTTCCGCTGGTTCTGTGCCTGATCTGCCTGATCAGCAATCTTTCGAGCATGAGTCCGTTTTTTGTGTACGCATCGGCACTTGGGCTGGGGTTTCTGGCGCCGGATTTCTGGCTTGGCAGGATGATCAAGACCCGCCAGAAGAAGATGCAGAAGGGTCTGCCGGACGTGCTGGATCTGCTGGTGATCTGCATTGAGGCGGGGCTGAGCCTTGACCAGGCGACCGCCCGGACAGCCGAGGAGCTGAAGAATGCGCAGCCAGAGCTGTGCGACGAATTTGGGGTGCTGGTGCTTGAGCAGCGCGCAGGGCGCGCCCGCGCGGATGCCTGGAAGCATCTGGCGGAACGCACCGGAGTGGATAGCATAAAGAACCTGGTTTCAGTGCTTGTTCAGTCAGAGCAATTTGGAACCAGCGTTGCGAAGACGCTGAGGGTGCATGCCGACACCCTGCGCGAGCAGAGGATTCAGCAAGTGGAGGAAATGGCAGCAAAGACTTCGGTCAAACTGGTGTTTCCGCTGGTGTTTTTCATCTTTCCCGCTCTGTTCCTGGTGGTTCTGGGACCGGCGGTGATCACGATGATGGAACAGTTCCAACAATTTTTGTCGAATTGACGAAGGAAGGAGGAGTCAACATGGACAGCACCACGATCGTCCGGATAGTTTCCGGCGTGCTTTTCGCAATCGTATTGGTAATCCTTGTTCAGCGCCGCCGCACCCGGGTGAGCTAGCGGGATCGTGTACTGGACCCAGCGGCGCCGCGCCATGAAAGCGGCTGCCGCTGCCCGACCCCAGAAGATCGGAGTCGGGAGGGGGTAACTGACGGAGCGCCGGTTGTCGCTTCCCGTCTTCGCAAGGTTTGGGAAGCACATGTAGGATTTGCGTAGAGGAAGGTAAGCCGCTATGGACACAACTACGATTATCCGGATAGTTTCTGGCGTTTTGTTTGTGATTGTGTTGGTAATTTTGATCCAACGCCGCCGCACAAACGTCAAGTAACCCCAGATTTGTGAAATAGATAGGGCCGCGCCGCCCAGCAGGCGAGCGCAGCCTAACAATTGAGTTTCCCGCGGGTCGGGTCCCGAAGCCGGCAATCCGGCAGATGTCGAGGGGTACCGCCTGATGGGGACGACGGTGAAGTGCGCCCAATTGTGCCAGGGGAGTTGAAGAGGATTGGAGAACTCGGATGCAGATGACAAACAAGATCGACTGGCCGGCGCGGCGCACGGATGAAGACACGGTGGAGACCGAGCAGGGAACAAGAGGAGTGGAGATGGAATCGCGGGCCCATTGCGCATACAACCAGACCAGGGAGTGCTTTCTGGGGCTCGAGGTTGATGCGGCCGAATTCTCCGGGGAAGAACTGGATCAGCGAGTGACATCGCGCGCGTTGAAGTCGGGCGAGGGCCTTTGGGTGATTCCGTTCCATGGATTCCCGACGACGGACCCCTATGCGCCGCTCGATCTGATTTATCTGGATGAGGACTGCCGCGTGATTGAGACCGTGGAGTCCTATCCGACGATTCTTGCGACCTCGACAAATCCTGCGGCGCCAAGCCTGCTGGTATTGCCGGCGCACTCGATTTACTCGTCGCAAACGCAGATGGGTGACCAACTGGTGTTGTGCATAGCCGAGGAGATGGCGGGCCGTCTTGAACAACTTTCTGGGGCCAGGGAAGACGCCCCCATGGTGCAGGGCGCAGTTTTGCTGAGAGAGCAGCCGCTCTGGAGTGGAGGGCCAGGACTGCTCGAATTGGAGGCTCGTACCGAGGAACGCGGCAACATGCCGCCAACCCATGAGATGAGCCTGATCGAGCCGGGGATCAAGGCTGTACGGCCGCCGCGAAACTGGCTGGAACGCTGGTGGTCACCGGATCCAAGGAAAGCACCGCGAGAGCTGTCGGCGGGCCTGGCGGCCTATTACTGGAACGGCGCCGCGCCTAAGCCGCATGCAGTAAAGGATGTGAGCAATACAGGGTTGTATGTGGTGACGGAGGAGCGCTGGTATCCCGGGACGCTCGTGCTGATGACGCTGCAAAAGGCGGGGGACCACGATCAGATCTCGGAGCGCTCAATCCAGGTGATGTCTCGTGCAGTACGGTGGGGGAACGATGGGGTAGGCCTGCAGTTCGTTCTGCCGGAAAACCAGGAGCCGCGCAACGGGAAGAGTGCCCAGATGGACGGGGCGGGCCGCAAGGAACTTGCGCGTTTCTTGAAAGCGCTATTGAAGGGGAAAGAGTAGGCACCGGTGAGCTGGCACGCGCCAGTTCACGCGGGCCAGGCGATCGCAGGCGCAGTTGATGCAGAGAATCGGTGCAACGACGCCGGGAGAGATAAACGATGAAGATGTTACGCAGCTTGCAAACGCAGGCACGGAAACTGGGAAGCAGGTTATCTGGCCCTGCACCGTTAAACGGTGAGTATGTCGGACCCAGGGCGAAGGGCCGCCGGCTTCGCGGATTGTTCACACGCGGAGAAGAGGGCGGCGCGCTGATTGAGATGGCGCTTACAGCTCCAGCCCTGCTGTTGCTTTTTACGGGCCTGATTACGTTTGCCATGGCCTACAAGAATCAGATTGTGCTGACGCAGGCCACAGGTGTCGCCGGACAGTACCTGGCGCAAATCCGCACGACATCAACAAATCCATGCAGCGACGTATTCTCGGCGCTGAAGAATGCGGCACCGGGGTTGAATTCGGCGAACCTCTCGGTGACGGTGACGATGAACGGCACAACGCCGACACAGACAGGCAATTCCTGCTCGGGCGCTCAGACAGACCTGGTTCA
This sequence comes from Acidobacteriaceae bacterium, assembly GCA_003164255.1. GTDB lineage: Bacteria > Acidobacteriota > Terriglobia > Terriglobales > Acidobacteriaceae > Telmatobacter. The sequence goes on from PLST01000306.1 coordinate 10,846, forward strand.
GGGCTCGTCAGTGACGGTGGCCGCGAGCTATCCATGCACACTTTCAATCTATTCCGTTGCGGGCTTCAAGTTGGGTTCCGGCTGCCAACTTCAAGCCCAGGTGACCGAATATGAGTATTAGCAACCAGAGGAACGAGGCGACTTCGATGAAAACACTCATTAAGTCTTTTGCCCGCAAGGCGCTCCACGATCAGCGCGGGCAAGTGCTGCCCTGGGTGGCACTGGCAACGGTCGGACTGCTTGGAATGGGCGGACTTGGAATTGACGTGGGCCGCGCCTATGTTGCCCAGGCACAACTGCAGAACTACGCAAATGCGGGAGCCTTGGCGGCCGCGGGCCTGGTGTACAACACGTCCTCGACGAACAACGCGACCACGGAAGCGAACTTGTACAGCGGCAGCAGCGGAGACGACAACGCCAATCCAGCGCTGGGTACCGTGCACACTACAGTGAGCACCGTTTGCCTGGACATCCTGGAGCCGTCGGGGAGCACGTGCGGCACTTCTGGCCAGGCGAACGCCGTCAGGGTGAAAGAATCCGCGACGGTGCCGACGTACTTCATGAAGCTGGTTACGTTCGGTCATTCGACGATCGATGTTGCGGCGGAAGCGACTGCGTCGATGCAGGGCCAGTCCCAGCCATGGAATGTTGCCATTGTGATTGACGCGACCGGGTCAATGAGCACGACGGACTCCAACTGCGGAAGCGTGACGGAGTTCCAATGTGCCATGAACGGCGTACAGGCCATGCTGGGGTCCACGAATCCCTGCAAAGCGGGCGCAACCAGCTGCACCAACTCGACCGCCAATTTCCACGTGGCTCTGTTTGGATTTCCCGAAGTATCCACGGCGTCGGTTTCCAAGGAGAACGCCTGCAGCAGCTACAGTACGCCGTCGTTCCAAATCTATGCCCTGCCATCAACTACGGCAACCTCGTACACTGCCATAGAATATGAGGAGACCAGCAACCATAGCAATACATTTACCTCAACGTACGAGGTAACGCTGGGAGCCAGCGATGCGGACGCGAACGGATTTGTAAGCGACTACTACGATCCGACAAAAACGAACAACCTGAGCACGAGTTCTTCAATTGTGAAGGCGATTACGGGATGCATGAAGCCGATTGCACAGGCAGGCAGCGGAACCGGCGGCCTGAACGGCGCCCAAAATGGCGGCATTACGTACTATGCGAGCGTGATCTATGCAGCCCAGGCGGCCTTGACCGCGGAGGCAACGCTGAATGCGAAAACCAACAACGCGCTGATCTTCTTGAGTGACGGCCAGGCAAACCTGGTAGCTGCCACGGCCGATTTTCCCACGGCATTTACAGCGGTCACCCCCACGACTGCGTTGAATACGCTGACGGGGACCGGGGCATACCCGGACACGACCGATGAGTGCCAGCAGGCGATTGTTGCGGCGCAAAAAGCGGCGGCGGCGGGCACCAATGTGTACTCAGTAGCCTATGGGTCGGAGCAGACGGGTTGCTACTCGACGAACGCAGCCACTGGCAATACCGATACCTCCCTGTTCTCGCCCTTTCCCAGAACCCTAAACCAAACCTTCGCGATCTCGGCACTTACGCCCTGCATCACGATGGAGAACATTGCATCGTCGTTGGGTAATTTCTATTCCGACTACAACCAGAGCGGATCGGGAAGCACCTGCCAGGACTCCTCGCACACGGTGACGAGCCTTGCAGATATCTTCCTGTCGATAGCCTCGAGCTTTACCAAGCCGAGATTGCTACCGAACACCGCTACATAACCCATGGAGGAAGGAGAGCCCCGAATTCCGGCAGATTCGCAGGTTGAATTTGCCGGAATGCGGGGCTTATTCCATTGCCTGCGGGATGATGAGGAGCACTTCAACGCGGGCAATCTGGCCATTCTGCATGGCAGGCCTGAACTGCCACTGCTGAAGAGACGTAATCACGAACTGGGACTGCGGGAACTCGGGCGGAAAGACGACGTTGAGGGTTTCAAAGCGGCCCGACTGATTGACGAAACCATGAACCATGATGGTATTGACGTCGACGGAGCCTGGCACAAGGTTGGGGCGAACAATGTTGTAAGGCCACGGCGCCTCAAGGCGCACGACATTGCCAGCCATCGCAGCATCGTCAGAGCGGGGAAGCGAGTACTGCAGGATCCAGCTTCTGGCCAAACCGACGTGCAGATAAACGGTATAGGCTAACCGGCCTCCCCACACTTGAGTCATCTCGGGAAACTCGTCCTGAAGCGAATCTCCGATGACGACAGCGCCAAACTGACCTTCCTTGGGCAGCGTAATGTGTGTGGCAGTCGGCTGATCGCTCTGGCCGTCGCTGGTATCGCTTCCATGCGCAGGCACAGAATCCGAACCGCTCGGCTTTGTCGTCGCAGCCGACTGGGCTGCAGGATTTGCTGTGCCGGTCGCGCCTTGTCCCGTGCCTCCGTTGCCAGCCTGGTCGCCGGAGCCCTTTTCTGAAGGAGACGTGGCTGCACCAGGCGCCAACGTACCCTGCGCGTTGCTATCCGCAGACTCGTTGACGGGAGGCAGCACGACAGTTCCCTGCGCCATGCGCAGATCGGACAACGACATGACCGCGACGGGCGTGGGTTGCGCGGAAGGCTGAGAGACCGATGTGGGCGCGAGTTGTACTTTGTCAGGCGCGTCAACGGCAACGGGCGAAGTGGTGCTGGCAGGCATGATGAGCTTGGGCTTGGCGACAGATGGCGTTGCAATGCTGATGTTGGCCAGGTCAACTTGCTCGTTCGGTGGATCGGGCGATGGCTTGACGTCGGAGGCCGTGGCCTTCTCAGGCAGGGGCGCGACGATGGTTTTCACAGGCGCGTTTTGCGGAGACCATATGACGAGCGAGGGAACCGGCACTTCTTTGGCGAGGGTGAGCTCAGAATGAAGGTCAGGCTGGACGAGCGTTTGCGGACCCTTTTGCGCTTGCGCAACCTGGCGCAGTACGGGCGGATGGGGCACTGGTTTTCCGCCAGCCTTCGCGGTGACAACTTTCGGTTTTGGTCCGGGGTACTTTACCTTGCTGCGCGCGGCGCGCCGCTGTTGCTCCTCAGGTGTTTGGAGGTCGAGGCGGCGAACATTGAATCTCTCTGCGGCGGCCCTGGTGTCGAGGCGGGGTGTGTAGATGACGCCAAAGGACAAAAGACTGATGGCCAGGCAATGAAAAAGAAACGAAGCTGCGAAAGAGGTTGGCCCCTGGCTGATATCCACGCCCTGGCTAAAGAGCGTAATCGTGCGGGAAGACCCCATGAACAGATTTACTCCCTCCGTGGCGCCTCTTGCTTGACTCCATTGTATCCGTAATGGGAATCAGTGCATGTACCGATGTGCCTCATAGCTCTCTTGATTCCTCATATGGAAACAACATTACTTTGGTGCAAAGACATGATGGCTGAAGGGAATAAACTGAAACCGCGTTTGGACAAAACTTCGTCTTTGCAATAACCCCAGGCGGGCCACGCCCGTGCTGGGCATTTGTTTACCTACGCGCGGGGATAGGCGCAGGAGACGGTAGAACGGTGCTGGCGGGGAGCCGGTTAATTCAGGATTTCCTATGAATCGAAAGCTGCTGACAATTCTGCTTATCTCATTCGTGATCGCGGGCGGATGCGCGTTTCTTGTCTATCGGATTGTAGGCGCGCGGATTGCATCGTCGAAACCGGTGCTGACCACGAAAGTTGTAGCCGCGGCATCCGACATCAAGTTAGGCACAGTCCTCACCGCTACAGACCTCACGACGTCCGATATTCAGGGGACGGTGCCCAAGGGAGCAATTCTGAAGCCGGAGAGCGTGATCGGCCGAGGTGTGATTTCGGATATCTATCAAGGTGAGCCGATTCTGGAGAGCCGCCTTGCGCCGCAGGGCTCCGGTGGCGGATTGGCTTCGACAATTCCCGACGGCATGCGGGCAATGGCAGTGAGGGTGGACCAGGTGGTGGGCGTGGCCGGCTTCGTGACTCCGGGACTGCGCGTAGACGTGCTTGCCTCAGGAGTTCCGCCGGGGGCGGAAGGGAACCAGGGCACGGAGACCAAGACGATCCTGCAGAACATCCAGGTTCTATCGGCCGGTACCGACATTCAAAAGGACGCTGAGGGCAAGCCACAGCAGGTGCAGGTTGTGAACCTGCTGGTGACCCCCGAACAGGCGCAGACATTAAGCCTGGCCAGCACGGAGCTGCGAATTCAACTGGTACTGCGCAATCCGCTGGATACGAAAGTGGCGCAGGTGCAGGGTACTGCCATGGGGCAGATGTTCGGCGAGCAGGGGGGACCGGCGAAGGTAGGGGTGCGAAGAGCGCCGAAGGCCGCACCGAAGGTATTCACGATTCAGGTGTTCAATGGGTCGACAGTGAGCGAAGAAAAATTCAGATCTCCCGAGGCAAAGCAGTGAGAGCGAAGGCCAGTGTTTCCATCGCATGTTTCAGCGCTTTGTGTCTTGCCCTCAGCGCCGTGCAGGATTTGCGGGCGCAGTCTCCGGCGGGCGGAGCGTCCTTTCAGGATTCATCCAATGAACTTTCAGTAGCGGTAGGCAAGACGGTTCTGGTGGATTGCGTGCGGCCGACGACGCGGGTCGCCATCGGCCTTGGCGGTGTGGCCGAGGCCACGGCAATCAGCCCAACTGAAATTATGGTGAACGGCAAGTTAGCCGGAGAAACGAGCCTGATCATCTGGGATGACCGCGGCGGCCGGCAGTTTTTCAATGTGACGGTGAGAGCCAGCGCAGCGGCATTGGACAGCAGCATGGAGGCAGTTCGCCGAGAACTCAGCACCGAGCTTCCCGGACAAGCCGTGAAAGTCTCCACTGAAAATGGAGTGGTTTATCTGCGTGGCGCGGTGAAGGACATGATCAGTGTGTCGCGCGCAGTCCAGATCGCCTCAACGGCAGGCAAGGTGGTGAATCTGCTGAACGTGGATACGCCCGCCGCGAAGCCGGAGATACTGCTCAAAGTGAAGTTTGCGAGCGTGGACCGCAACAAAGCGAAGAACTTGGGCATCAACCTGTTCAATCTCGGACTGGGCAATGCGGTCGGCGGTATTTCAACGGGGCAGTTTTCACCGCCGTTTGTTGCTCAAGGCACCGGCACGTTCTCGGGCGATGGCAATGGCGCCACCGTTACGAATGAGGAGAACTTTACCGCATTTTTCCCGGGACTGAATGCCGGAGTGACGATTGCTGCGCTGCAGACTCAGGGCATCTCAGAGGTGCTGGCAGAACCGAACATTGTGGCAATGGATGGGAAGGAAGCCAGCTTTCTGGCCGGCGGCGAATATCCTTATCCGACCGTGCAAGGGACCACGAACGGTTCCGGGGCGATCACGATCATGTTCAAAGAGTACGGCGTTCGGCTCAACTTCATACCGACAATCATGCCCAACGGAAACATCCGGCTGCAGGTTGCGCCGGAAGTGAGCGCACTCGACTTCGGTGATGCGGTTGAAGTTTCAGGATTCCAGGTGCCAGCGATCACTACCCGGAAGGTGAATACCGAGGTTGAGTTGGGTGACGGTGAGACCTTTGTGATTGGCGGATTGCTCGACAACCGCGAGACGGAGACCTTTGAAAAAATTCCCTTTCTTGGTGACATTCCGATTCTGGGCAAGTTCTTTCAATCGAAGGCAACGAACCGCACCAACACTGAGCTGATCGTGCTGGTGACACCCGAGATCGTGGCACCGATAGCCGCCAGCGCAGCGGTACCCGCCCTGAAGTATCCAGCCAAATTCCTGCCGCAAAACTCCAATATTCCGATGAACACGCCAGACGTCAAAACGGCAGCCAACACGCCGGGAGCGGCGCCCGCATCGATCCCCGTCGAGAAGATGGTCGACAGCATGAAGCCTGAAAGGCCGTTGGTGGTCGAAAGCTCATCAGGCCAGTTTGGCGGAGGCTCAACTTCACAGCCTGGCACAGGCGGTGGTCCAGGCATGCCTGCGGCATCTTCGTCGGGTATATCGGGTAACGGTCCTTAAGCCAAGGGACCAACCCGACGGGATATAGGTATACAGGATCCCGGGAGGCAAAGGAATGAACCCCTTCAGCGGGCTGCTCAAGGGCAAGTCCAATCCGGGTTCGCCTTTAGCGCCGGAAAAGCGGCTACTGGTTACGAATACGTCGCGGTCTACCGTGCTTGCCACGCGTCTCGAGGTTGCCGACAGTGGACCGAAGCGCAACATGGGGCTGCTTGGTCGTGACGGGTTGGCTCCGGGCGAAGGTTTGTGGATCGTTCCCTGCGAGTCGGTCCATACCTTTTTTATGCGCTTCCCGATCGACCTTGTGTATTTGGATCGCAAAAACACGGTCAAGAAGGTTAGGCATGCCGTAGGCGCATGGCGGCTTTCTGCGTGCCTTTCAGCACATTCCATCCTTGAGCTTCCTGCAGGAACCATCCGCAACACGCAGACCCAGCCCGGAGATACGTTGGACATTTCGGCGGCCGACTAGACTTCACATTTCCTCGGGTAGGATGCCGGACTGCAATTGACCGCTAAACCCTCAATCAGATGCTCGCAGAGAAGAGAGCGGGAGACTCACGATGACAAAAGCGCGACTCGATGGGCTGTATCTTCTGCTCTTGGGAAGCGTGATATTTGTCCTGCTGGGCATGATTGTGGAAAGCTCCGCTGTCGTCACCACGGTGGATTACAAAGTCGTCTACTATTCCGCGCGATGCCTGATTCGACATATTGATCCCTACCAGGAAAACGAGGTCTTGCGCGTCTATCAAGCGGAGAGCGCCGATCGCCCATTGGAAAGCGAGAAGGTTCGACAAATTGTCTCGCGGTATATGTACCTGCCGACAGCATTTGCCGTCACGGTTCCCTTCGCGCTACTGCCGTGGGGGCCAGCGCACATACTTTGGCTAACGCTAACGATTGGGAGTGTCATCGTTGCCTCGTTTCTGATCTGGAATGTGGGGGCAGATTTTGCGCCCATTGTCTCTGGAATTCTGATTGGTTTCTTTCTAGCCAATAGCGAAGTGCTCGTAGTTCTTTGCAACCCGGCCGGAATTGCGGTGAGCCTGTGCGTGGTGGCCGCGTGGTGCTTTATTCGGGAGCGGTTTGTCCCGGCCGGCATCTTGTGTCTCGCGGTGAGCCTTGCAGTCAAGCCGCAGGACGCGGGACTGGTCTGGCTCTATTTCCTGTTGGCGGGCGGAGTTTACCGAAAACGCGCACTGCAAACCCTTCTCGCGACGCTTGTCCTGGGTCTGCCGGGAATCCTGTGGGTCTGGACCGTAGCACCAAATTGGCTGCAGGAATGGCGCTCGAACATACTGGCGTTTTCTGTACATGGCGGGATAAATGATCCGGGCCCCGCCTCATCGGGCGGCCACGGCCTCGGTATGCTGGTAAACCTGCAAGCTGTCCTCAGCGTTTTTCGAGATGATCCGCACTTCTATAATCCGGTCAGCTATCTCATATGTGTTCCACTTCTTCTTCTGTGGTTGATTGTTACTCTGCGGTCACGACCCTCGCCCGCAAAAGCATGGATCGGGCTTGCGGCAATTGCGGCTCTTTCCATGCTGCCTGTCTATCACCATCTTTATGACTCCAAGATTCTGCTGCTTACGGTTCCTGCATGCGCCATGCTTTGGGCCGAGGGGGGCTTGATCGGGCGGCTCGCGCTCCTGGTGACTGCCGCAGGTTTCGTATTGAACGGAGATGTTACATGGGCGATTGTCCTTGGTCTCATCGGTAGGCTGCACATGCCCCCGCCGGGACTGTCTGAACAGTTGTTGATTGCCGTGCAGGTCTTTCCAGCCCCACTCATCCTGCTAGTCATTGGCGTTTTTTATCTGTGGGTTTATGCGCGGCGCAGTTCTGAGGCAGTGGCAGTGCAACTGCAGTAGGGGTGCAATGGCTGGTTTCACAGGTCGCAAAAAAGGGCAGGATCGAAAGAAGGCTCTGAAAAAGCATCATTCATTGGCTAAGTCCCGCTTTCAATTCCAGTCAATTGCGCTACTACTGAAGTCGTGCCCTGACACTCAATCCGGCCCATGGTGATTTTCCACCGTCTGTTTACTCTCAAGTGAGCAGCTTTTATCAGGCAAGCACAATCGCAGGCTCGGGCGCGGGAACGGCGAGAACGCGCCACTCACTAATTAATGAGACAATCGCCATCCCCACTGTGAGCAGGGCAAACGATCGCAGCAGCGAGGGGTGGGCGATCAGAAATCCGTAGGCAAATCGAATAGTGAGCGACCAGGAGAGAACAACTCCCAGGTAGAGGAATGCAATGCGATATTTGCCGAACCCAACGTTCGCCGCAAAGCAACCGAAAGCAAGCCCAGCCACAAGGTCAATCACGTAATGCTCGCCTGTTGAAAGCGTGGCCATTCCGGTGGCCGCAAGATACGAAAGAGCTACGGCACGCCATAGCTTGCCGGGGGCAAAGAGTACGAATACAAATGCAGTGGCGATGTGGAGGGAGGGGAAGGCATTCGGCATCGATGCCAGGCGCATGATGCCTGCCTGAACCTGCTGGGGATGGAGCCACTGGGCGTCAAATGCATAGGCAGGTCCACATGCGGGCAGCACCGCGTACAGCAGAGGACCGGCGACCAGTTCGCCGACATAGGCCATGACCACCGAGCCGCGCAACTTCCGGTGACGCGTGACGAGGAACCAGCAGATCATCATCGGAACCATGAATTGATACACGACGATGAGCGGAATGCGCCAAGCGCCCTGCAAGGGCGCCGCGAGCGCAGCAGTCGAAACACCGAGAGTCTGATCGATCACGAAGAGGATGTGGTCATACTTCCAGGGAAGCAGGCCGCCTTCCTTACCCATAAAGACGTTGAGCAGAGAGCCGAAGAAGAGATTAAGAATGAGCGCGAAGACTAGCAACGGCCGGGTCTTGTCTTTCTGGTCCAAAAGCATCCATATCAAGGACAGGAAGAGCGCCAGGGCTCCAAAGATGGCGGGATTCAGCAAAAGGGCGATCAGGCGCATGTTGTTTTCCAGCCGAACAGTTCCCGGCATTGTCGTGCGCCACTTTCCAGTATCAGTGGCGTTCGAGAGGCCGCGCAAGAGCTGTCGCACACCAGCAGAAGCTCCGACGGTGTACGGCTAAGCTCCGTAGAAACCGGGGAACGACAATGCCGGTAGAATTGCCAGTCTANNGACCTGCAATCCGGTGGCGAGTTTCTGGTTAGCGGAGCGGCGCGCAAACAGATACCAGATGAGCCAGGCAGGCGTTGTCCATAGATAGAGGGGCGAAGTGATACGGATGGCACACATGAGGCCGATGACGATGGGCAGGCTCAGGAGAGCAATGATCGTGATCAATGTTCGCGACCGAGCCCGATAGGCGCCGTCGAGTAGAGCAGGAATGGCCAGGCATTGGTCGTAGATCCAGATATAGGGCGCAGCAAGCAGTGAAACCAGCATCAGCAGGCTGCCGTCCCGCATCCAGTCCCATGAATTGCGGCGCGGCCAGAAGTAGGCCAGAGCCCAGATGCAGGCAATGGCTGCGGGCACATAGGGAAGCCAAAGCGTCTGAGGGCTGAGTTTGACACGCAAAAAGTAGCTGAAGCAAGGGATGTAGTCTGTTGCGACGCCGGCCGTGCGCATCATGGTGGAGTAATCGCGCCACGCCGATGGATCGATGAGCCAGGCGAGCCCGCAGCTTACGGCGACAGCAACTGCCAAGCCGGCAACGATCCTGTAAGCCTTGTTAAGGATGATCCAGACCAGAAGCACCAGGCCGAACGGCAAGAACAGGTGCGGCTTGAGAATACAGAGCCAAAGGGCAAAGCCTGCTTGAAAAGGGCGTGTGTCATGCAGGCGCAGAAACAGCACCAGGCCGAGAAGAGAAAAGAGCGTGGTCTGTCCGGAGAAGATGCAAATCGTAGCCGGGGCAAATGAAAGCGCCAGCCAGTGAAAGTAATTGGCCGGATTGCCGTACATGCGGTGGAGCATCCAGGTGGAAATTGCGAGACACGAAACGAGGATCAGTGTCCAAAGAAGCGCCCCGACGCGCACGCCGACGAAGCCGAGCGGCATGACGAGAGGAAGGGCGAAGGGCAGATTCCGCATGTACATCACGCTGTAGCCGGGATTGAGGCCTACGGCGTGTTCAATTTGCCTGAGCGCAGCCGTGTCGTAGGGATTGGCATGGTGGGCGAGCTGCTGGCCGGTTGCCCAGAAGACGACATAATCGCGGGAGCTGTCAAGGTGGCCGAGCAGCGCAAGGCAGAGAAAAATGGCGATGAGCGAAAACGCCAATCCAGCGACAACTACGAGAGAAAGATCGGTGAAGTCAGTTTGACGTCGGTTTACGGAAGCACTGGTACTGCTAGCCATGATGGTTATTCTACTTTCGGTTCGGCCGCGATCCCAAAGGTCAGTTGAAGTCCGGAATCTGCATTAGAACCTTTTAGGCAGGAAAGATCGAAAGCTGGGTTACTTGTCCGCTGGTAATGTATACGGCGCTGCTCTGTGAGCGTTGCCACTGTAAACAGCTGTTTACAGTGGGTGGCACAAGTTACATGGGTGAGATTTTCAAGTCGTTGATTAATAAGGGGACATTTTTTGATCGAGATTGGCACGCCGTTTGCAATAAGAGGGACATCCCGGCTGAGGCTGGGCAAATTGACATAACGGAGAGAAAAAATGAACAACCTGCTTCTGAAGCTCTATGTGAAGTTCCAAGATCTGGCCAGCCGTGAAGAAGGTCAGGATCTCGTCGAGTATGCTTTGGTCGTCGCTCTGATCGCCTTCGG
>PLST01000001.1:0-530 GCA_003164255.1 Acidobacteriaceae bacterium
AGCTACCTCAACGCGTGGACCTACCTGCAAGAAGACCTCGCGGGCATTCAGAGCCGGACCGTGCAGGTTGCAGGCCATCGCGTGCACTATCTTGCCGAGGGTCCGGCCAACGGCCCTGTCGTCGTTCTCGTGCACGGCCTCGGCGCCAGCGCGGAGCACTGGAGCAATCTCGCGCCATACCTCGCCCAATCCGGTTTCCGCGTCTACATTCCCGATCTCATCGGCTACGGCCGCAGCGAGCAGCCCGCGGACTTCTCCTATTCTGTGCGCGACGAAGCCGCCGTGGTCGTGCGCTTCATGGACGCACTGAGCCTCAAGCAGGTCGAGCTCGGCGGCTGGTCCATGGGCGGATGGATTGCGGCGCTCGTCGCCGCCGAGCATCCCGATCGCGTCAGCCGCCTCATGCTGTTTGACTCCGCCGGCCTCAACGTCCCACCAACGTTTGACACCTCGCTATTCATTCCTTCCACCGCCGCCCAGCTCGACCAGTTGAAAGCCCTCCTCTCGCCGCAACCTCAGCCCATCCCGGC